>CAYXQX010000029.1:0-17078 GCA_964467485.1 uncultured Porphyromonadaceae bacterium
ATTTTCGAGGCTATATTTTCGGAAGATAAACCTGAAATTGTTGCTCAGCTTTCTGATCTGCGCTCCAAGCAAGTTCCGGAACTTGGGGTTTTATATGATTTTATTGAAGAATCAGAAAATCAGGATAATCTTTTATTTGAATCAATTCCAGTTGATGATCAGCTGGTTATAGAAGTTGATCCGGAATTGCTATTGCTCTATAATGTTGATTTTAATTCTGTTTATTATCAACTTAGGTCGGCCTTTAATCAGAGACAAATAGGTCTGTTAAAAACCTATCAAAGATTCATACCGATTATGATGGGGGAGAATCAGAGAACTGTTTTGAGCATCATTCAGGAAACACTCATTAAGAACAGGCAGGGTGCAGAGCTGCCTCTGGCCTCCCTTATTACGATGTCGAAGGAACAAAACTATAAAAGTATCAAGGCCGGAAAAGAGGGAGAATACGTTCCTATGGTTGTGAGGAATTTGGATGGAAACCATCAGTCAGTAATTGATAAAATTAAAAAAAGGGTCAGAGACAGTGGACAGCTGGAGGCTGTTTTTCAAGGCACTTTTTTCTCTCAGAAGGAGCTGATAAAGGAAATGGGCCTGGTTTTGCTAATTTCCGTAATGCTACTTTATTTTATTCTGGCAGCTCAGTTTGAGTCGTTTATGCAGCCATTGATTGTATTGCTTGAATTGCCGATTGATATTGCCGGAGCCTTTTTTCTACTGTATCTATTTGGAGAATCACTTAATATCATGTCGGCAATTGGGATTATTGTTATGAGCGGAATAATAATAAACGACTCAATTTTAAAGATTGATACTATCAACAGGGCAAGATGGGATGGTGCCGAAGTTCTGGAAGCTATTAAAATTGGAGGAAAACGTAGGTTAAAACCAATACTTATGACCAGTCTTACCACCATCCTCGCTTTAACTCCCTTTCTTTTCTTCAAAGGTCTGGGAGCAGAACTCCAGAAACCTCTGGCTATAGCAGTAATTGGTGGAATGACTATTGGAACCGCTGTGAGTTTGTATTTTATTCCTCTTGCTTATTGGACGATTTATCACAAAAAAAGACTTAAAGCTTAAGAAGGCTTATGGCAAAAGAAGGCTTATGGCTTACGGCTTAAGGCTTATGGCTTAAGTGTGAGGAATAAGTTATAGGTGTGAGGAATAAGTTATAGGTGTATGAAAAAGAGTGATTTTGGCTGGATTGTTATTTCAGTACTGATTTTGTCATTCGTTCTGTCAGGCTGCAAACAGAAGAATCTGGGTAAGGTTTCGATTATTGATGTTAGTGAAGAAGAAAAAGGATTTGAATCTCATTTAAAAAAAAGGGACGAAGCATGCTTCGTCCCTACCATAAGTTTTGCGATCTGATTTTAAAAGGGTGCTACTTTATAAAACAATAGGCATGGGTTGTCATATTCTGAGAGGTTTACCAGGAGTTCCATTTTTTCTTTAGGAAGTTCTTTTCCAGAACTCAGTGTAAACTCCAAGCTTTGCTTAACTTGAATAGCATCTTCAACAGCAACAAAATAATCACCAGTAGAGGCAATTGGACTTGTAAATAGACCACAGGATATTGATATCCCGGACAGATATTGTCCTGATTTGGAATTTTTACTGCTTGTGTCAAAAAAGACATGTTTTATCACATTCCTCCCACTTTCTGGATCTCGAATTGTATAACCAAAGTAAAGAATTGATCCAGCTTTGTGAAATGCGTGAATTGCATGTTGGTATTCTGAGCTGGGGTCATCAATATTAATTCTTTTGGCTAGAGCATCGTCTATAAACTTTTTACCCATGTTGATATGGAATGTGGGAATAGGACCAGTTTCAGTAAGTTGGTATATAGTGTCATTGTAGACAGGACAATACCAAATGGTATCCATATATTCCGTAAATGTATTATCCTTATTGAAAATGGATCCTATTCTCCATTTCCGAAGAGGTAAATATTTTTCATCTACTTTGCCCTTCTCAGAAACAAATAATAGATCAAATGAATTTGTTTTGTTATCTATTTGAGGGTACCCTGCATTGAAGGCAAAGGTTTTTTTTCCAACTTTTGTAATGTCATTTGCAGTGTATTTGAACTTTTGTTCTGAGATGAATTGTCCTTCAGAATTATAGCTTATTATCTTCTGTAATTTGTCATCAAATACATATAGTTCATCACTATCAAAATCTGTTGTTATTGATTGAGGTCTTATAAACTCTCCAGGACCTTTGTAACCTCCCTCAATGTGATTGATATAAATTCCAAAGTGATCGAAAATAAATACAGAGTTCATCGCTTTCACGTCTGATATGTATATTCTGTTCTTAGAAAAAATGAGCTTATCAACTGAACCAAGAAAAATTCCCTCCGGTGTTTCCAGTTTTAGTATTGACATTTTAGACATAATGGTGTCAAAAATTACCGGGACCTTTTGATCCGAGGTGTAGTTTACTTCCACTAATTGATCGTTTTGGATGCTTTCTTGGTGACTACAAGAGGAAAAGGATATTAACAGGATTACTGCTATGGCTTTGATTTTCATTTTTCAGAAGGTATTAATGCTTAGTCTGATTCTATATTAGATACTTTTTTTGTTTTGCTAAAACTCTATTGTAGCTGCGCTTTGGCTATGATAGCAATTACAAACCCAGCATACTTTGTCATAGCCGGTGCAGGTATACTCCTGACCTGTGATTTCTATATTTCTAACATCTTTTTGAAACTCACCTCCCATGCTAGCAAAGACAGTTCCAACCCATTTAACTTCTCCTTTAATATGCCACCAATAACCCGACATCTTTACTGTTTCAATACAAGGTTTTCTTGTCCTTATACCAGTACTTGCGTAACCACCCGTTGCTTCCGGGCATCCACTTGATGGGGCAACTGTTTCGGCAATTCCTGTTACCAGGCCAATGGATAAAATTGCAAGTGTTGCAACAATAATTCTCGCTTTTGTAAATAATTTTGTTTTCATTTTTCTAAAAATTTATGGTTAATAATAAAATTTAAATTCAGTCCATTTTAATATATAGATGCAGTTTGATAGGGATTATGGAAAAAGTATTACAGTTTTTTTTAAAAAGAATAACTTTGCATTTCTTATTTAAAAAATATGATAACATATTCGGAAGCCTTACAAACGATCCTTGCTCAAGTTAAGTGCGTTGATAAAGAGGTGATTGATTATACTGATGCTCTTGGGAGAGTACTAGCTCAGGATATTTTCTCTGATATCAATATGCCCCCTTTTGATAAGAGTGCCATGGATGGTTATGCATGTCGTAAGGAGGATCTTGGCTTGGAATTGGACCTTATTGATGTTATTAGGGCAGGTGAAGCTCCAAAACAAAGTGTTGGAAAGAGGCAGTGCTCGCAGATAATGACTGGAGCTATGGTTCCTGAGGGAGCTGATTTTGTGTTTATGGTTGAGCATTCTGAAAAGACTAAATCAGGAAAGATAAAATTCACAGCAGGCAAATCCGGATCAAATATCTGTAATCTTGGAGAGGATGTTAGAAAAGGTGATAAGGTAATGGACAAGGATACCCTAATCAGGGTAAGACATATACCTGTGCTTGCATCTGTTGGAGCTCATAGAATCGAGGTTTATAAACAACCCAAAGTTGCTGTTTTGGCTACCGGAACTGAGTTAGTGGAGCCGGAAATTGTACCCGGGCCTTCCCAAATCAGGAATTCCAATGCCCCGCAGATGATGTCTCAATTAAAAAGTATTGGATTAGCACCTATGTATTTTGGAATAGCTCCGGATGATGAGGAGCAGACACATACTATGCTGGCAAACGCTTTGGAAAAATGTGATATCCTGATTTTATCCGGTGGGGTTTCAATGGGGGAATATGATTTTGTCCCTGCTGTTCTTGAAAAGTTGGGAGTGAATCTGCTTTTCCAAAGAGTTGCAATTCAACCAGGTAAACCAACAACTTTCGGTGTGAAGAAGGATAAATATGTTTTTGCATTGCCGGGTAATCCTGTGTCCTCTTTCATAATTTTTGAATTATTGGCAAAACCTTTTATTTATAAGTTCATGAATTGTGATTGGAAACCTGTGACTATGAGGTTAAAGGCTGGGAGAAAAATGACCAGGAAAAAGGTAGACCGACAATCATGGTTCCCGATTGAGATAGATTCTGATGGTAAGGTTGTTCCTTTGGAGTACCATGGGTCAGCACATATTTTTGCGTTAAACGGAGCAGATGGTATTATTGCTATGGAGATAGGACAGGATACAATTATGGAAGGAGATTGGCTGAATGTTAGACAGATATAACAGGAAAATTAATTATCTAAGGATTTCTGTCACCGATAGGTGCAACCTACGCTGTGTATATTGCATGCCTGCCGAAGGTGTTCCTATGCTTCATCATAAGGATATCCTAACCTTCGACGAGATTATTGAAGTAGTAAATCTTGCAGTTGCTGAGGGCGTGGATAAAATCAGGATAACAGGAGGGGAACCCCTTGTTAGAAAAGGAATTGTGGAGTTGGTTACACTGATTGCTCAAATACCAGGTGTGAGAGATTTTGGAATGACAACGAATGGCATATTACTCGATAAATTTGCAGAGCCTCTTAAAATTGCAGGTCTTCATCGTGTTAATGTGAGTCTCGATACAACCGACCCCGAAAAATATGCTTCAATTACCCGGAGAGGGGATATTAATAGCGTATTTGCTGGAATTGAAAAGGCTAAGGAGGTGGGTCTGCTCCCTATAAAGCTGAATTGTGTAATCAATGATAATCATAATGAACCTGATGCCCAAATGGTGAAAAAGTATGCAGGAGACAATGGTTTGCAGGTCAGGTTTATTCATTTGATGAATATGGAGACCGGATATTTCCAGCCTGTGGAGGGTGGAGATGGTGGAAATTGTGCGATATGTAATCGACTAAGGCTGACTAGTGATGGTTTCATCAAACCATGCCTGTTTAGTCCAAAATCATTCTCAGTACGTGAATTGGGCCCCAAGGAAGCAATGCTTTTAGCAGTTGAAAATAAGCCATTGTGTGGGGGTAAAAACCCGAATGGTACTTTTTATAATATTGGAGGATAATAACAAGATCATGACAGAAAAATTTAGCCATATTGATTCAGAGGGACGTGCCAGAATGGTTGATGTAGGCCATAAGCCTGATCAACTTCGTATTGCTAGAGCGGAAGGGAGAATATTATTGTCTCTTGATACGATAAGCCTTATTCAGGACAATCTCATAAAAAAAGGTGATGTTATTACGATTGCTGAGATTGCTGGTGTTCAGGCAGCGAAAAGAACAGCTGATATGATACCTCTCTGTCATCAAATACAATTAACAAAGATTAATGTTACCGGTGAACTAGCAGAAAATGGGCTTGTCGTAAAAAGTGAAATCAGATGTATTGGTCAAACTGGTGTTGAGATGGAAGCACTCTCTGCAGTTAGTACTGCACTACTCACTGTTTACGATATGTGTAAGGCTGTTGATAAGAATATGGTAATCAGGGATATTGAACTTACGGAAAAGACTAAACAAGATGTTAGAAAATAAATTGGTTTTTTGGGTTATCACCTTAAGCGATAGAGCCAGCAGAGGGGAGTACGAAGATCTTAGCGGCCCGGGGATTGAAAAACAGCTAAAAACTTTTTTTAAAAATATTGAGTTCGAGCTAGAGATAATCAAACACCTGATTCCTGATGATCCGGTTTTACTGGAAAAACTTCTTCTGGAGGCCAGGGGCTCAGGTGTTAATGCTATATTCACTACTGGAGGAACAGGAATTGGTCCAAGAGATTATACTCCTGATGTTGTTAAGGGCTTGATTGATAAAGAAATACCCGGAGTCATGGAGATGATCCGGGTAAAATATGGCATGGTTAAGCCAAATGCTTTGATTTCGAGAGGTGTAGCCGGCACATTAGGTAAGTCTTTGGTTTACACTTTGCCCGGCAGCTTAAGGGCTGTAGCTGAATACTGTTCAGAGATACTACCAACTATTTTGCACTCCATGAAAATGATCCATGGAGTTGATGATCATAGTTAGAAAATCAGGACCTTGCTTATACTAAGCTGTTGATCGTATTTAATCATTATAATCCATACTCCTTTCTCAAACCCATCTGTCTCCAAATGTAGGCAGAGCCGATCACAATTATTGCTTTCGAAAACCTTTGTTTCCTGTCCCGCCAGGTTGATCATACTAATATCTATGGGAACTTTGTTGGTTAGGGAGAAATCAATGTTTAATTCGTTGAAACATGGATTTGGGTATACGCTAAGCTGATTCAATACCACCTGATCGTCTGTGCCAGTTGAGTAGGAGTTTGCGGATCCTGGACTTCCCAGGTCTCCATCCCCATAAGCCTGAGTTGCCAGATTCCATTTATTCATCTCGTTATAACCGGAGTCCATAAATGATGGATCCAGCTCCAGAGAGACTCCTTTTTGAATATTCCATTCAGAATCATATTTTAACTCGTCAAGGATCGTTCCATCTGCCAGGCAAATAGTTATTTCATCTTCTGAATTGCTTAATGTGAAATTTGAATAGACATAATCAGTGATGATCCCTCCATTCTCAGCGCTTTTATCGGATCGGGCCAAAAGGAATAATTCACCGGATAATAAATAGATAGGGGAGTCGGATTCAATTGAAAACTGATTAGAGCCATCATCCTTAATAAGCAAACCCGTGATCAATAAAGTTTCCTGAGATATATTCATTATCTCAAACCATTCTCCTTTGGTGTCTGATACTGATCCGGGGTTCGACATGAATTCGGTGATAATCAAATCCCCGGTTTGTGGCAATTCCTGGCTAAAGCTACTTTGAGAATAGCTTGCGAATAGAACCAGGGTTACAATAGTAATGCTGATGTAATGCAATTTATTTTTCATGAAAATCGTTTTGGTGAAACAATAGTGTTTAAAGTTATAGATGCAGTTAATTGGGTGGATTGGAAAAAAAAGTAAAGGAAATTTTTCACACACCACAATATTTGTAAACTTGTGCGGGCTATTAATTATAATATAAGAAATGGATAATATGCAGAATCATAGATCAATAAGGAAGTATAAGTCTGACCCTGTTCCACAGAATACGCTGGATAAAATTCTGAATGCATCGATTCGCGCCTCCAATACAGGCAATATGCAAGCTTATAGTGTTATTGTTACCAGGGATTCGGAGATCAAGGAAAAACTTTGGGAGTCTCATTTCAAGCAGGGTTTTGTGCTTGAGGCACCGGTCCACCTGACTTTTTGTGCTGATTTTAACCGCTTCACCAAATGGTGTAAGTTAAGGGATGCTGATCCTGGGTATGATAACTACCTTTCTTTTCTTACTGGAGCTATTGATGCAATTATTGCGGCACAGAATGCATCTGTTGCAGCAGAGATGGAGGGATTGGGTATTTGCTACCTTGGAACGATAACCTGGATGGCAGATAGATTTATTGAAATTCTTGATCTGCCAAATTTAGTAGTACCGGTAGCTGCTATTACAATTGGCTATCCTGATGAAAACCCGGGACTTACAGACCGGCTGCCAGTTGAGGGCGTTGTACATCAGGAAAAATACCACGATTATTCTGATTCTGATATTGATTTAATCTACAAAGAGAAAGAATCACTTGCTGAAACCCTGGCATTGCTTGAAGAAAATAAGAAGGATTCTCTTGCCCAGGTTTTTACAGATAACAGATATACTCGTAAAGATAACCAGGTCTTTTCCAGAAAGTTTCTTCAGACCCTTAAAGATCAGGGATTTATGAATAACGGAGATAAGTAATTGACATACAGGCGTATCACTATTATTTTATGTTTGGTTTTTCTCCTGATATCCCGTTTGGGAGCATTTAGTCAGGAGAAGAGCTTCAGAATTAGTATTGATTTTCCCCCAGGTATAGCACATCCAGAGTGGATTCATAAAGTAAATGAATCCTCCTTTTCTGATTCGCTGGAGATGGTCAATGCCTTAAAAGCATTAAGAGGCAAATATTATAGGATCGGATATCTATCAGCGGGATTAGATTTCCTCAACAGTGACGGGAATACATATAAGGCAAAATTCTCTTCAGGCAGGCAGTATAATTGGGGCTGTATCAAATTGCCGGAGTATCATTCTCCAGGAGTATCACGAATACCAAGAAGCGTGAAAATAAGGGCTGGGAAACCTGTGTCTATTGAAGAGAGCGAAAGTACCAGGGAAGCGCTGGTGAAAATTTATGAAAATAGCGGTTATCCATTTGTCTCGGTTAGGTATGATTCTCTGAGCTTGTCAGATGGTATTATACATGCAAATCTTTTTGTTGAACCCGGGCCACTGGTATTGATTGACAGCATTATCAATCGTTCTGAAAATATTGTATCTAACAAAGTGCTTGAACAAATGATCGGCTTAAAACCCGGACAAGCCTACAGTGAAAAGAAATTGGCAGATGCCAGTAATCAATTGAACAACAGTAGTATAATTCAGTTGGTCAATCCCTTGGAAGTGGGTTTTAATGATGATAAAGCCTGGATTTTTCTCGGGGCCAGGAAGAAAACGGCAAATAGTTTTGACGGAATAGTTGGATTAGTTCCGGGAGCAGCAAATTCGCGAGGTTTTGCCCTGACAGGGAGTTTGGATCTGTTGCTGAGTAATTTATTGAAGCAGGCCGAAACTTTTTCTATACGATGGAAAGCTCCGGGGAATCAAAACCAGAGGTTTCAAGCAGCTTTGGATGTCCCTTATTTTATAGGATGGCCGGTGGGTTTTTCCTCATCTATGGAGATATTCAGAAAAGACAGCAGCTATCTGAATACTAGCTGGTCATTTGGAATTCAGGCATCAATACAAAATAATAACAGGATAGGTTTCTACTACAAGGAAAAGGCTAGTAATGTGCTTCTGAGAATTCCAAGCGCTAATCTTTCTGATGTAAAGGTTAAGTTATATGGACTTGCCTGGAGTCTGGATAAGTTACAGAATCCATTAAATCCAACTAAGGGCATTTACATTAATACTGATTTTGGAGTTGGTAGTAAGATTTCCTCAAACAGTGAAAATGTTGAAGAATCTAATGTTTATTGGGAAGCGAATGCTGTATCTGACTTTTTTATACCGATTGCAAAAACATGGGTATTTCATTTGGGCGCCAGAGGTGCTTATCTAAATGGTGGTCAGGTGTATGAAAATGAGAAGTTTAAGATAGGCGGGCTTCATAGTTTACGGGGCTTTGAGGAGGAGAGTATTCTCGCAGATGCATATCTTATTGGAACTTTTGAGCTTAGGTATCTGTTTAGTAAGAATTCTAATGCTCATTTGTTTATGGATGTTGGAAATTTGTGGTACCCCGGTGCTGAAAGTGATATTGTAGCTAATCCCAGAGGGTTTGGTATAGGTGTATCTTTAGAGACAAGGGCAGGGATTCTATTATTGGATTATGCATTGGGGGCATCTCAAGATATTCCTGTGAACATAAGACAGAGTAAGATTCATTTAGGAATAAAAAGTTTATTTTAGTTTGATTTTAAAAATTATTAAGTGATATGAAAAAAGGAAAACTTGCTTTAATTACAGGTGCTACAGCTGGCATAGGTGAAGCATCTGCTCATGTTTTAGCCGCTGAAGGATATAATTTGATTATCAATGGAAGAAGGGCAGATTCCCTTCTCAAACTTGAAGCAGAGGTGCGAGAAAAGTACGGTGTTGAATGCCTGTCGCTTCCTTTTGATGTACAAGACAGGGATGCTATGACTAGGGCAATATCAGGATTAAAAAATGAATGGAGAGATATTGATCTTCTACTTAACAGTGCCGGACTGGCTGCTGGTCTTGCCAATGTTCATGAAGCTGATTGGGATGATTGGGAGCAGATGATAAATACCAATGTTAAGGGGCTGATAAATTTAACCCGTTTGGTTTCACCTATTATGGTTAGCAGACAGTTGGGGCATATAATAAATATTACTTCTATCGCAGGTAAAGAGGTTTACAATAAAGGATCTGTTTATTGTGCTTCCAAGCATGCTGTGGATGCGTTTACTAAGGGCCTGAGGATTGATTTGGCTCCATATAATATAAAGGTCACATCAATAGCACCTGGAGCAGTTAATACCGAATTCAGTTTGGTGAGGTTTAGGGGAGATCAACATAAGGCTGATAAGGTTTACGAGGGATTTGATCCATTGTTAGCCAATGATATAGCTGAAGCAGTACTTTTTGTCGCAAGCAGGCCACCTCATGTAAATATTAATGATATGTTGATCATGCCTACGGCCCAGGCTAACGCAACTACTATAATAAGAAAATAGGATCTTTAAAAAATATACACATGTCTGTAACACCTTATGGTACCGGCCAGAATAAGAAAGAAGAGGTTAAACAAATGTTTGATTCAATTGCCGGATCATATGATTTTCTTAACCACGCACTTTCCTTGAGTATTGATAAGACTTGGAGGAGAAGACTTATAAAAGAGCTGGGAAAAAGTAAACCGGCGAGGATTCTTGACGTTGCAACAGGGACTGGTGATCTTGCGCTGGCTGCATTGAGGCTTGAACCAGAGCTTATCACCGGAGTGGATATAGCCACCGGTATGTTAGAAATTGGCAGAAAAAAGATTTTAGCACGGGGTGAAGAAGACAGGATTAGGATGATTGAGGGGGATTCCGAAGATCTTCCAATTAAAAGTGGTGATTATGATGCTGTTATGGTTGCTTTTGGAGTAAGGAATTTTGAGGACCCCCTTAAAGGGCTAAGCGAAATGAACCGTATATTGATGCCCGGTGGTTCAGTTGCCGTTCTTGAATTTACAATGCCTCTGCATTTTCCTATTCGTCCTTTATACCGTTTTTACTTTAAAAAGATTCTGCCATTGGTGGGGAAAATTATCTCAAAGGATTTTTCAGCTTACCGTTATCTTCCTGATTCAGTTGAGGCTTTTGCCCAACGGGAAGATTTTGTTATTATGATGGAAGGAGCTGGTTTTGAGTTAGTAAAATACCGAACTCAGAGCTTTGGAATTGCGGCTATATATTTTGGTGTTAAGCCAGGATAGGATTTTTCTTCTAATCAGATACTTTTTTCATCTTAAAGCAGTTATTTTACAAGATTACATAGAGAACCATGTTTAGAAAAATTGTATTGACTTTATTTTTGATTTTTGGATTGAGCCTTTCGATGATGGCCCAGAGGTCTGTGCCAAAGAATATACCTGCATTTGACAAGCAGCTTTTTCGATTTGGATATTCTGTTGGGATTAACTGGATGAGTTTCACTTCAGTTCCAACCGACAAGGATGTTTTTCAGCTTGATGTAGCCCAACATCCCGGGATAAATATCAATCTGATCGCCAGCTTAAGGCTCACTAATTACCTTGACTTAAGGTGTACCCCTGGTATTCAGTTTAGTCAGAGAGACATAAAAGTTACCAAAAATGGCACGATTCCTGATGTCTGGGATGCCAAGATTGAGAGTGTTTATTTTGAAATGCCATTTTTACTAAAATACCGGGCAAAAAGAGTTAATAATTATGGTCCCTTCTTGCTAGTGGGGATTGCTCCAAAAGTTGATCTTACCGGTGGTGAGATTGAAAATTGGAAACCCGTAAAGCGGCTGGTAAAAGCATTTGACATCTTTCCTGAGCTTGGTGTGGGAGTTGATTTTTATACTGCAAAAGTTAAGGTAACAACAGAATTGAAATTTTCTGTAGGTGTAACTAATGTGTTTCTAGCACCTGGTAATGACCTGGAATATGCCCTTTTCGGGGGAGCCGTTCAAAGACTAATGTCCAAAATGGTTATCTTGTCCATCCAAATCCAATAGATAGCTTCTTAATGATCAGAGAAATTGATATTATTATCAGTCCATCTAAAGCTGGAGATCCTGAAAAAGTAAAATCCATTGTAGCCAGAAAATTAGAGATTGATATAAAGGAGATACGCCATGTAGCTATCTTGAGACGTTCTATTGATGCTCGTCGTAAACCTGTATTAATAAACCTAAAGGTTCGTATATATCTTGGAGAGGATCCTGGAGAAGAATTGGCCCCTGAGTTTACCTATCAGGATGTGTCCAATGCGAGGGAAGTCATAATTATTGGAGCTGGGCCTTCTGGTTTATTTGCTGCTCTGCGGTTGATAGAGCTTGGCTTCAAGCCAGTTATTCTTGAACGTGGAAAAACTGTATCTGAAAGGAAAAAGGATATTGCCCTGTTAAACCGAAACCAACAAATTGATCCTGATTCAAATTATTGCTTTGGAGAAGGAGGTGCCGGTACATTTTCAGATGGTAAATTATATACAAGATCTAAGAAACGCGGTGACCTTAAAAGGGTACTTAATAATTTCATCTACCATGGTGCAGATCCTGTAATTGGGATTGAGGCCCACCCTCACATCGGATCGGATAGACTGCCTGGAATCATTGCTAATATGCGGCAGACCATACTTGATGCAGGGGGCTGGATAGAGTTTCATGCCCGGGTATCAGAACTGGATATTGTGAGCGGAAGAATCAGAGGTGTCAAGACTGATAGAGGAGATAGCTTTAAAGCCGAAGCGGTAATAATGGCAACCGGGCATTCCGCAAGAGATATTTATCTTTTACTCAAAAAGAATGATGTTTATCTGGAGAACAAAGGCTTTGCTATGGGAGTTAGGGTTGAGCATCCCCAGATTTTGATTGACAGACTCCAATATCATCACCCTGCTGGCAAAGGAGATTACCTTCCTCCTGCGGAATATAGTCTTGCCGCCCAAATAAAGGGGCGAGGAGTTTATTCTTTTTGCATGTGCCCGGGAGGACATATTGTACCATCCGCAACCGATGATAATGAATTGGTTGTTAATGGAATGTCTAATTCAGGTAGGACATCCGAATGGGCTAACAGTGGCCTGGTTGTTGAAGTCAGGGAGAAGGATTTGGATGCTTACAATATGCATGGCGCTTTGGCTGGATTGGAATTCCAGAAGGAATTAGAGCAAATGGCATTTCGTAATGGAGGTAATGGTCAGGTCGCACCGGCTCAAAGATTAACTGACTTCACGGCAGGGAAATTATCACAGAGTTTGCCGGAGACTTCTTATAATCCCGGATTGATTTCATCTCCCATGCATTTCTGGCTTCCTGAATCCATATCTGAGAGATTGAAACTTGGACTTATACATTTTAATAAGAAGATGAATGGCTATTTATCAAAAAATGCCTTGATGGTAGGTGTTGAATCCCGCACGTCCTCACCTGTCAGGATTCCCAGGGGATTAGAAAGCTTTGAACATCAGGGTTTGTCCGGTTTGTTCCCTTGTGGAGAGGGGGCCGGATATGCAGGTGGAATAGCTTCCTGTGCTATCGACGGAGAACGAACTGCCGAGGCTGTTGTCAGGAGTTTTGACGGCTAAACTCACTAAGGATTACTCCGAGGGCTACCGAAACATTTAATGACTCCGGTCTGTAATCAGATTTATCTCCTCTGGGAATAGTTATTGGTTCACTTACAAGTCTTTCTATTTCAGCACTTAAACCCTGGGATTCATTCCCGAACAGAATAATTCCATTTTTTGACAGCTTTTTATTATAGATGTTCTCACCATTAAGGATTGCTCCGTATACAGGAAAACCTTCTGGAATTTTTTCAAGCCAGGCTTCCAGGTCAATTTGGTGCATCTTAACCCGGAAAATCGAGCCCATCGTGGCTTGAACTACCTTAGGGTTGTATGGATCAGCGCATCCTGGGGACAAAAGGATGTCTTTGATACCAAACCAATCAGCTAGTCGTATAATAGTGCCCATGTTTCCTGGATCTTGTATGTTATCCAAGCCTATTAATCGATCGTATTGGGTGTTAATAGCCTTAAAATCAGGATATACTAAATGAATTATTGCTAATGCCCTATTCGGTGTTTTCAAATTACTTATCTGGCCTAACTCTTTACTGTTTATCTGTTCTGTTATTTCTAAATAGGGTGAAATTATTTCCTGATTTTGATCCAACCAGCTGTCCAATCCGTAAATGCTATGAATCTTGAAACGACTGTTAGCCTTATCGTTTAAGGCTTCCCGAACAAGTTTGTCCCCTTCAATAATAAACAATTTCTCCTCAAGCCTGAATTTTGTTAAACGTAGGCTGCGGATAAATTTTATCCGGGATTTGCTAAGCATATGGTAGATTTAAGTTTCTTTGCAATATACAATATTTATTATGCATTAAAGGTTGAGTATTTATAAGCTTTCTTCCATGAATTTCTTCCTGAAATATCGAATATATCTTTTTCTTATAATTTTCCTGGCACTGGGAGCTTGTCGGACTGTCAAGCATATTCCTGAAGGAGAGTATCTTCTAACAAAGGTTTCGGTAGATGCAGACAATGATCAGATTCCTGATAAGGAGTTTGAGGATTATATAAGACAAAAGCCAAATAAGAAGATTTTTGGTTTTGCCCGATTTCATATGGGTTTATATAATCTATCAAATCCCTCCAAGAATAATTGGTATCATAGTTGGTTGAGAAAGATAGGGGAAGCGCCTGTTATTTACCAACCGGAGCTCAATCTGTTAACGAAAGACCAGCTTGGGACATTTCTGATTAACAAGGGGTTTCATCAAGGGAATATTATTGATACAGTGGATTATCGTAGAGGGAAGGCATTTCTTGTTTACCAGATTCAGACCGGTAAACCACACATCTTATCCGACCTTGATTGGAACAATGATTCCTTAATTCCTGATGAAAATATCAGACGTATAATCAGGGGGGATTCAGCTAACTATTTGGTTTCTTCAGGTGATCGCATTGATCTCGATTTACTCCGGCAGGAAAGGGAACGAATCAGTAAAATGCTTGCTGAGCGTGGTTATTATGGGTTTATAAAAGAATATATACATTATGTAGCAGATTCCGTGCCAGGTAAGTATTTAGTGGATTTGAAGCTGGGGATTCAAAATCCAATTTATACTGGCTTCACTCAAGATACTCTCAGCCAGCATCCACAATACAAGATTAGAGATATTCGCATTGTTGGGGATTTTGCGCCAAGAGAATATATGCAAGATCCCGAGAGTTATTTTAAAAAGAGTGATACTCTAAATTACAAGGATGTTGACTTTGTTTTCAACAAGAATCTCCCTGTTAGGAAAAGCCTTCTCCATTCATGTCTTTATTTTCATAAAGATGACTTATATAATCAGGCTCAGGTGGATAAAACATATAAGGCTTTTCAGGAATTAAGAAATTTTAAAACCACCAATATCAGGTTTATTCCAGAGGCATTTAGTACATCGGATTCTTTCACACCTCTGGATTGTCAGATTGAGTTGAGCCCTTCACTAAGGCAAAGGTATGAAGTGGCTTTCGAAGGAACACTTTCGTCAGGGAATCTTGGGATGGCTGGAAATATTATTTACAAGCACAGGAATCTCTTTCATGGGGCTGAAGATTTTGAACTAAAGTTTAAGGGTGCGATAGAGTATATTGCGAATTCTGGAAGTGATTTCAACAGGATGATTGAGTTTGGCATTGATGCTCGTCTGGATGTGCCTCAGTTTTGGCTGCCTATCAGTGCTGAGCGTCTTCAACAGAAATATACACCGAGGACCGACCTGAACCTGAGCTATAATTATCAGCAGAGGCCTGATTTTACTCGTACCATAGCAAATGCAAGTTTTGGTTATAATTGGAAATCAGCATTGACAATGCGACATCAAATCAATATTGTTGATCTTAACTATGTTAATGTTAGTAATATGTCGGAGAGCTTCTCTGATTTTATCCAAGGGAAATATATTGAAAGTAGTTACAGAAGTCATGTTGTGCCAGCTATCAATTACACCTTTACATACAGTAATCAAAGTTTGATAAAGGATAAGGACTTCTTTTTTGTTCGTTTAAGACCTGAAATGGCGGGAAATGTTTTTACTGCCGGTTATTTAATTTCCGGTACTGAAAGACCGGATCAGGGGTTTAGTTTTTTTGATATTACTTATGCCCAGTATATGATGGCTGATGTAGATCTGCACTATCATAAAGTTATCAATAAATCAAACAGGTTGGCATTCAGGCTATTTGCCGGGGCAGGATATCCATATGGCAATGCTGATGCTTTGCCTTTTGAAAAGAAATATTTTTCTGGAGGGTCTAATGGTATCAGAGCGTGGCAGGTAAGATCTCTGGGGCCCGGTCGCTATGTTTTGCCAGATGAATTGAAGAGTCAATATCCCAATCAGTTGGGAGATGTTAAGTTAGAGGCTAATGTAGAGTACCGGTTCGATCTGTTTTGGCTACTGAAAGGAGCGGTATTTCTTGATGCTGGTAATATTTGGGCTATCAGCTCTGCAGATGAGAGGGAGGGGGCGGTATTTCATCTGGGATCTTTTTACAAAGAGTTAGCGCTTGGAACAGGGTTGGGAGTTAGGCTCGACTTAACCTTTGTTACGATCAGATTTGATCTTGGAGCAAAATTAAGAGATCCTGGAGTTTTTAGCCAACCCACATGGTTGCCAAAGTACGATTCTTATTTCCGAGAGGGCCTGGTTCTAAACTTTGCTATTGGTTATCCCTTCTAATTTTGTTTATTGTCTTATCTTTGCAGGTGATTTTTAAGCTAGATATCAATATGAAATTGACTGATTAATAAAACTATTAAATATGAAAATATCTGAAAAAATTAAAGCAGGCGTTGTTACCGGTAATGATGTACAAACTATACTGGATATAGCTAAGGCAGAGCACTTTGCTATTCCGGCTGTTAATGTTGTTGGAAGTAATTCTGTAAATGCCGTAATGGAAGCAGCAAAGGCTGCTAATTCACCAGTTATGATTCAGTTCTCAAACGGGGGAGCTATTTTCTGGGCTGGAAAATCTTTGTCTAATGAAAACCAAAAAGCTGCTATTTTGGGTGGTATAGCTGGTGCCAATCATGTACATAGCATGGCTGAACACTATGGTGTGCCTGTGATCTTACATACCGATCATGCTGCAAAAAAGCTTTTACCATGGATTGATGGCCTTCTTGATGCTGGTGAAAAGTATTACAAGGAATATGGTAAGCCTCTCTTTAGTTCTCATATGCTGGATCTTTCTGAAGAGCCTATTGAGGAGA
>CAYXQX010000030.1:0-2783 GCA_964467485.1 uncultured Porphyromonadaceae bacterium
GCTCCCAACCCCATGGTTGGGGCAGTAATAGTTCATGAAGGAAAAATCATCGGCGAAGGTTACCACCAATACCATGGGGGGCCTCATGCTGAAGTTAATGCTGTAAATTCTGTAAAGAATCCCGGGCTTTTGAAAGAATCGACTATATATGTCACATTGGAGCCATGTAACCACACAGGGCTCACTCCTCCATGCACAAAGCTTATCCTTGAAAATTCCATTCCTGAAGTTGTGATTGCTCAGATCGATCCTAACCCATTAGTGGGAGGAAAAGGTATTGAACGATTAATTCAAAATGGCGTTGAAGTAAAGACAGGGATTCTTGAAGAAGATGCAAGAGAGCTAAACCGTCGCTTCAACACTTTCCATGAGAAAAAGAGGCCATTTATCATTCTAAAATGGGCCCAATCTAATGATGGTTTTATAGATATCATTAGAGAAAAAAATGATCCTGTTCAGCCCAATTGGATCACAGATGATTTTTGCAGACGAATGGTCCATAAATGGAGGTCGGAAGAAGCAGCTATATTGGTTGGTACAGAAACAGCTTTGAAAGACAATCCAAAATTGAATATTAGATCATGGTTAGGTAAAAACCCGCTACGTATTGTCCTGGATCAAAATCTACGATTACCAGAGTCAATTAATTTACTTGATAAGAGCATTCCAACAATTGTATATACCTCAAAATCAAAATTAAGTCAGGAAAACCTTGAATACGTAGAGACTCCATTTGGAGAAAAGATTCTTGAATCAATAATGGAAGATCTGTTTACCAGATCTGTACAATCGCTCATCGTGGAAGGAGGTCAGAAAGTATTGAACTCCTTCATAAAGCTAGGACTCTGGGATGAGGCAAGAGTCTTTACCGGCCCCGCAGAATTTGAAAATGGCATTAAAGCACCAGATTTTCCTTTTGCTCCACAAAAATCCGAACAAACAGGAAATTCCACCCTAAAAACTTATAGAAACACAAAACAAGTCAAATAACAGAATAACCGGATAACGGAGTAACCGAATAACGGAGTAACCGAATAACGGAGTAACCGAATAACGTAACCAAAAGGTATATGAAAAAAGCCGACATAATCTTAGGAGCATTCTTAATAGCTCTATTCCTACCATTTATTTTAAGCAGTTCACTTTTCGAACTCTACAGAGATTTGAACAAAGACTTCCCCTACCTGCTGAGCTTCATCAAATTCTTCATATTGGCCAGCACTGGTGAAGTGCTTGGATACAGAATCCGTACAGGAGGATACAAACTGAGAGGTTTTGGCTTGCTCCCCAGAGCGATTGTTTGGGGATTCCTGGGTGTCTCTATTAAAATGGCCTTTGTAATTTTTGGAATTGGAGCCCCCTTCATGCTTCAAACAATGGGACTTTCTTTTCCAACTGCCAATCCTGCCGACATACTGGAAAACAATTTTCTCACCGAAGGCAGCTGGCTTCAGCTACTTACCGCCTTTTCTGTAAGTGTGACACTCAATATATTCTTTGCTCCGGTTTTCATGACCTTTCATAAAATAACGGACACTCATATCTCTAAAAATCAGGGTAAATTAAGGGGATGTTTTACACTAATTCCCATCAGGAAAATAATTGTGGAAATGAATTGGGACGTACAGTGGAACTTCGTCATTAAAAAGACTATCCCAATATTCTGGATCCCCGCCCAAACCCTCAACTTTCTTCTTCCGGGAGAATACCGTGTACTTGTAGCAGCAGTTTATAGTATTATCTTAGGGGTAATATTAGCAATCGCTGCCCAAATGGGAAAAAAACCGGATAACCGGATAACGGGATAACGGGATAACGGATATCCGGATAACGGAATAACCGAATAACGGAGCAAAATATGAAACAAAAATATTCTGCAATTCTTCTCGATCTCGATGGTCTGTTGATTGATTCTGAGAAGATTTACCATAAAGTTGGATACTGGATGACCGATCAATTGGGGAAGGTCCTTACTAAAGAGATCATTGCCAAGCAGATGGGAAGAAGGCCTTATGAATCCCTCGATATTTACAGAAAAGAACTTGGGATAACTAGTCACACAACTCAAGAGTTGGTTGACTGGCGTGATGAATTAATGATGGAGGCATACAACAAGGAAATTGAACTGATGCCCGGGGCAAGAGAATTAATTGATCAGGCTTATGGGAAATATAAACTTGCAATTGCCACAGGGTCTACCAAAAATCTGGTTAATATAGTGGTCAAAAAATTGAACATGGAACCAAAGATGTCACATATCCAGGCATCAGATGGACTGAAAAACGGAAAACCGGCACCTGATATTTTCCTGGAATGCGCGAAACAAATTGGTGAAAAACCTGAAAATTGTATTGTGCTGGAGGATTCCTCAAACGGTTGTATCGCCGGTCAACGGGCTGACTGCTACGTAATTGCAGTCCCCACCGAATTCACAGACCATCAGGATTTCTCATCAGCCGATGCAATTGTAAATGATTTGTTTGAGGCTTGGAACCAAATATTAGCATTAACCTAAATCACAGGAACGAAGTGAGCAAAATCACAGTGAGCATAGCGAGCAGAATCACCGCGACCAACGGGAGCAGAATCACCCAAATCAACAATTCTTCAACCTTTTTGTATGCTTTTTAGATCTGAATGGTTAAATTTCTAAATTCTTTATAACTGAATTATGAAAAAAACCTTGTCTTTTCTAGCCGCACTAATTGTTTTCGGCTCATTTTCGCAGGCACAAAAACTAACTATCCTTCACACCAATGACATGCATTCAAGGCTAATGGGAT
>CAYXQX010000030.1:2793-16799 GCA_964467485.1 uncultured Porphyromonadaceae bacterium
ATGATGATAAAACCAAAGGAGGATTTGCGCGCATAGCCCACCTCATATCCGAAAAGACCAGTGAGAACCCTGAAGGGACACTTGTCTTGGATGCAGGGGATTTCCTGATGGGCACGCTATTCCATACCCTGGAAACTAAAATGGGTTTTCAATTAAGACTGATGGAAAAAATGGGATATGATGCTGTAGCTCTGGGTAATCATGAGTTTGACTTTGGTGTCGACAAGCTGGCCCACATAATTACCGCTGCTCAGAAAAATGGTGATATCCCACCCCTGCTTCTAAGTAACATTAAATTCAATCTAACTGAAACTAAAGATGATCTCCTGATGGATCATTATAATGAGGGAGGAATTAAGCGGTATCTTATTTTGGAGAAAAATGGCATTAAGATTGGTCTGATCGCTCTAATGGGAATAGATGCCGCTGATGTTGCCCCTTTCGTTGAACCGGCGGCCTTTACCGACAGGATCGAAGCAGCAAAAGATCTTAGCACTTTCCTTAAAAATGACCAAGGGGTTGACTTGCTTATCTGTCTGTCTCACAGTGGAGTGGTTAAAGATAAAAAAGGGAACTGGACAGGTGAAGATGTTGAACTGGCAAAGGAGGTTCCTGGAATTGATGTCATCATTAGCGGACATACCCATACTCATCTTTTCGAACCACTGATAATAAATGGTACACCAATTGTCCAGGCTGGTTCTGAAGGCCAGTTCCTTGGTCAGTTGGAAATTGAAAAATCAGGAAACAATTGGAAGGTTCTTGGAGGTGAGCTGACAGCGATTGACGACAAGATTCCTGGTGATCCAAAAATCCAGAAGATAATAACTGAATATCAGGATATGATAAGTCAGGAAGTTCTCGGAAGCATGGGAATCAAGGCAGGTGAAACAGTAGTTGAAAATAATTTCGATCTCCTATTCAATGAAAGCACCAATCTGGAGACCTCTAATCTAGCCCCAATGGTTGCAGATGCAATCCACTGGTATATCAATCAAATCACTACAAACGATATAACTCTGGTAGCAGCAGGACTTATCAGAGATGAGCTAAAAGTTGGTCAAGGCGGGCAACAATTGGCAAATGATTTATTCAGAGTTGTTCCACTTGGATCGGGGGTTTATGATGATTCACCTGGGTATTCACTCGCCCAGATTTTCGTCACTGGAAGAGAACTAAAAAGCATTTTGGAGGTGATGCTCGTTGCGCCAAAACTGAGCACCAATAATTACCCGTATTGGGAAGGTCTGAGATTCAAGTATAATCCACGAAGAATCCTCTTCGACCAGGTTTATGAAGTTGAAATCGGAAATGAAAAGGATGGATTTACCAAGGTGGATCTTTCCAAGAGAAATGATCAGTTATTTAGCATCTCCACAAATAATTATGTCCTGGAATTCTTTGGTATGATTGGAGATATTACAATGGGAATCCTGAAAGTTCAGCCTAAGGATGCTGATGGCAATCCCATTACAGACCTTGACACATCTGTCATTGATGGCGACACTAATAAGGCTGGCATTCAGGAAGTTAAAGAATGGGCTGCATTAATTCAATTTGCATCTCAATTCCCAGATACTAATGGTAATGGTATTCCGGATATACCTGATTACTATAAATCTCCCGAAAGCGAAAAAACCCGCAATCCTTCACTGAATCCTGCATTGCTGTATAAAAACACCAATGGGATTAATGCAATTGTGAGCGTTGTTACAGTGGGAATACTGGTAGGAGTGGCTTTACTGATAATATAATCGACCCAACTCTCCACCGTATACCCCTGATACTAAGGGAGAAATATAAGGACCACTATTTACTAAATCGGTATACTACAAAAAGGGAACCATAGGTTGAAGCAAAATGGATATTTAGATTTGATATCCGGATATTCTCATTGGCATATCCAAGCTTAAAACTTGCAGTTGGTATAGTTTCAACTCCCACTATAAATTTGTCACTAGCCACATAAGCAACTCCAAGAACAGCTCCAATACCGGGTGTTAGGCTCAGGCTTAAATTATCTCCTGTGAGAGAAGATCCTAAGGTGCACATTAGTTCAAAGCCCGTGATGAAATCTAATTTTTCCGACAGAGCCCGTCGTTTTTCCTGTCCGCCTGCAATACCAAGTGAAATTGATCCACTAAAAGGATCCAGCTTACTTATACCAAACTCACCTGTAGCAAACCGTAAACGAGAATAAGTGTTATCTGACTTCTGTTTTTTATAGATAAAACCAAAATTGCTCATATTGTATGTTCTAAAACCAATTTCTTGGTTTTTACTATTTTCCTGCCCAGTGGTTTGCCCAGTAAATATCATAGAGAGGAGAAATACAGGAATAAAAATAATACACTTTTTCATGGCTTAATCAGTTGTTTTACAAACAAATATCACCAAATGATTCAACTATACCAAGAAAAAACAACGGGAAGATGCCCGGCTTGAATATTTTAAGTAGAGAAGTATCTAGCTTAAGAGGGCATCTAATAACGGCATACAATCATCACAATCGGTGAAGCGGAGAGCGTTACGATCAACATTGATAACTGCAGCCTTGATGCTTTTCATTTTCATTTTATTTTGTATTACAGAGTGCAAAGACAGGAAAAAGTTGCGGGTTGCAGGTTGAGAGTTGTGGTTAACGACGAGGTAGAAAAAGATTTATACGTAATTTAGTGGATTAGAAAAAAAACTTTAATAATGGCAAGGTTTCTTAAGGATCGTAAAAAACTAGCAGGCCAGGCTCCTGGCTCTATCATTTTTGATGGACATCAAAAAATGGAGGATCCGATTATTAATTTAATGCAATATGATGCAAATGAGTTCGTGGAAAAAAGCTTTCCATCTATTGATCTGGCCTTTGCAAGTTTTAAAAAAGGCATGGTTAACTGGATCAATATATACGGGATTCATGATACCGATATGATTTCTAACATAGGAAAAGAGCTTGATTTACCACATTTACTCCTTGAGGAAATACTCAATACAGACCAACGTCCAAAATATGAAGATGGAGACTCTTATGATGCCTTTATACTCAAAATGCTGTTTTTGGACAAAGAATCAGATCGAATTGTACCTGAACAGGTTAGTATAATACTTGGAGAAAATTATATCATTACTCTCCAGGAAAGAGTCGGTGATTTTTTTAATCCGGTGCGGGAAAGGATCAGAGGCACCAAGTCTAAGATAAAATTTAAAGAGAATGATTACCTGGCCTTTGCCTTAATAGATATCATTGTAGATAACTACCTGGCTCTAGCAGAGTCTGTTGGATTAAAGATTGAGGATTTAGAGGACAAATTATTTATCAATACAGACAAAAATACTATTGAGAAAATTTATCAATACAAGCTGGATATGAATTTCTTACGCAAATCTATTCGTCCTGTAAAAGATTTCATGCATTTTTTGAATAAATCTGAGACTTCACTGTTCAAAAAAGAGACACAGCCATACCTTGAGAGTCTAATTGCATTGGTAAACCATGTGGTGGAGGCTGTTGAATTGTACAATGGACTGGTTTCTGACCAGCTTAATATTTATAATGCCAATGCCGGCAACCGAATGAATGAGATAATGAAGGTACTAACTATCTTCTCAACTATTTTTATTCCATTAACTTTTATTGCAGGAATTTATGGGATGAATTTTGAATACCTGCCAGAGTTGAAGTTTAAATTTGCCTATCCATTATTTTGGCTCGTGGCAATTGTTGTAGCAGGAGGACTGTTATTGTTTTTTAAGAAAAAGAAATGGCTCTAACTCAAATCCGGCTATTTTATCAATACAAATTCTTGTAGACTATTTATAATTTTACTTCCTGAAAACCCAGACATCTTGTTCATTCTTACCTGGGATATGCTCCAATAGAGTGAGTTCTTCAGTCCATTTCCTCACATAATCAGGAGGTTGAAAGGCCGCAAAGGTTCTATGCCCTTCTTTAACCTGCCCTCTTACAACCAACTGTCCGGATTGGAAAATCTGCTTTTCTGCTTCTGATAGTTTATTCAGAAAACCTTCACCATGGAGGGTGAGGAATATTATCCCATCTTTTCGCAGGACACGTGTCAATTCTTCGAGCCATTTCAGATGAGCTTCTTCAGAAAGATGCGTGAATATTGAAATGCCGTAAATTAAATCAAATGAATTATCCTGATATAAAAGTGGTGGCATAAGCTGATTGTCTGAAAAATTCATCCCGGGAAGACTCTGTTTGCACCAGCTTATGGTATTTTTATTGTAATCTGTTCCACTAAAAGAATGAGCTTCCGGAACCAAATCCGGCAGATGTCTTAGAATACGAGCCGGACCACAACCCCAATCAAGAATGTCAGCTTTTTCCAGATCGCGATGTTTTTTAATAATCTCCAACAGCCAATCAGCTGTTTTCCTGCCATTCTCGTAATATCGCTGATAATCAAGAAGGAACGACTCATACATCATATAGTCAGGAGGGAGAACAAGCCCAGGTTGATCTTTTAGAAATTCCCTGTTTTTACTCTTCATCTTTAAACGATGAATCTGGTACCTCATTTTGTCTGATGCCTGCATCAGCCGGAAGGCTCTCAATATTTTTGTAATCCCACTTTTAGCCAAAGTCAAAAATGCTTTATGTTACCTAACTTCTTAGTAATTCAGATTTAGGGACAAAGATACAAAATGACAAGCCGGGTACTTCTAAAAATCATTCAACAGGCTGATGTCGCTTTTCTCTGGTCGCAAATTCTTTTGCCTGATGCATAAATGCTTGAAGTCTGCTTTCAAAAGATGCATCAACCTGACCGTCATAAGCAAAATTCTCCCATGGGATATTCTTATGATCCTTCCTGAACAATCCACTTACCGAGCAGTTCAAAGTCCCTGGCATACAAGTAAATGGAAGAATATTCATTACTCCTGATATATGATCTTCGGAGAGTATGGCAACAGTACCGATTGACAATGGAGGATCACCGTCATAGTCGTGATGAATATAATCATCACATCTTTCCAGCATGTCAGACACATGGACAAATGGACCTATGAGCATTATCTTTTCAACTGCCTTGATCAGATTTTTCTCAAAATATGATTGGAATCCTCCTTGTACCTTTGATTTAAAAACGCCTTTCCAGTCCTTTTTCCATTTGCTGTCGCGGGTATACCTATAAGTAGAATAGCTGATCCATTCAGCGATTGGAGCCATCATTGTTTCTGCACCAAGGGCCTCCAATCGACGCACAATATTAGCGCTGCAAAAAACATTATCACGCATGTAAATCTCACCAACAATAGCAATTATTGGCTTGCGTTGACCGTGAGTCCTGGGAATTTCCTTAAACACCCTTGCTGCAGCTGTCAGGGTTTTCTCCAGATCTTTAGCCCCCCTTTCCAACGAACCAACAACATTTTGAAGTTCAGCTTCATAAACCTTATCTGTATCTCCTGTATTTATTTCATAGGGCCTTGTTTGCTCCTTCATCTTTCTCAAGAGGTCAATTGCAACCATACCCTTCCAGGAAATAGTTCTCCAGGCAACGGGATTATCAGGAGAGATAGTAGTATAGTTATCCTCATTACTTGGATGAACTATCATTACATTCTTGAACCCTAAGCGTTCAAAAATTATTTCCTGTAGCTTATTATATCCTCCAAAACGACATGGACCGTTATGGTCTGGCATAAAAAATGCTGATTTAGCCGGGTCGATGCCTGGCTCATGCAACTTTTGCAGGAAACTTCCGGTTGTGGCAATGGCCGGGAAACATTCTTGACCATTGGTATATTTCCTTCCATATTCAAGTGACTCTTCGTTAGGCATTGGCAGTAATTCTGCCTTAACACCAACATGCCTACAAGCACCTACCAGTGCATGTACAACGTCGTTAGCGTAAGGGAAATATATTGTCCTTTCGGTTACGGGTAGAAACTTTGTCCCAGAGCTCTCCTTTTGCACCTCCTTCTTAAGTTTCCCTTGATAACCATCTAAGCTGTCTAAAAATGCCTCAATACGTGTTATCATTCCGGCATTGGCGCTATGCTCATCAACTTCCAGATGAAGGAAGGGCTTCCCTTTCATCTCCCTTCTCATATAGTGCCTTAGGAAGGAATCCGGACCACAACGGAAATTTCCAAGGAAAACGGCGTTTAGCCTATCATTCCTGCTGATGTGTCTAACGGCCCTGAGAATCTTATCTCCATTAGGCCAATACATCATTGGATAGAAATCAAACACATTCTCCTCCTCTATTGGAAGATAATCCAAAGGAATAGGCAGAACATCCATTCCAATCAATTTATCAACCAGATTGAGGTTTAGAGCAGGATCACTAGTATTATACGGTCGGCCTAAAACTATAAATACTCTTTTATCATCAGGAAGATTGGCCATTACTTCCTTACCTCTAAGTCTAATTCTTAGCTCAAAATCCTTCTGAGCTTCACGTGCTTTTACTGTTGCTGTGAGCGCTTGTTTTTTTGAAATGCCAAACTTCTCTTTTGCAAATGCAACAAATTCCTTTTGGAATGCAGTTTCAAAATGTCTAAGATGGAAAGCGGGAATCAATAGCTTTTCGTTATGCGCAGTATCACGATAGGCAGCCCTAACCATAAAAGGGTGTGATTGAATCCACGGGCAGTTGCAATTACTTGTTGGATTGTCGTCGCTAGCTTCAGTATTAACAACAAATGGCAAAAACACATGATCGACATTCTTGTTTAATAAATCATCCACATGACCAAAGATCATCTCAATTGGCAAGCATGTTTCAGCAGTCATTAAGTCGATCGACTTTGTCAACATCTTCTTACTGGACGGAGCAGAAATAACCACCTCAAGGCCAATGCTCTCCAATAGGGTCCGCCAAAATGGAAACTGCTGATAGAATATTGTTAATTCACGTGGGATGCCTATCGTTGGCTTACCTGAATTTTTTTTAGGCTTATAACCTTCAAGTAACATCCGGGTTCTCTCCTTGAACAGGTTTGGTGTATCTTTTCCAATACCCTTGCGTTCTTCTACCTCATATCTATCGCAAATACCACCGTAAAAAAGAGGGTCTCTTCCTTCAACAGTTACCTTACGTATTTCACACCGATTAGCACAGTGCTCACAAATAAATTTATCCGTATCGTATTTGATCTCACTAATCTGGAAACCACGGAATCTGGTAAGCTGCCCATTCTTCATGCTACCGCGTGCAAGCATAGCAGCACCAATAGCACCTGTTATATCAAAATGCGGTGGGACATGGATTTTCTGGCCTGTGATCTTTTCAAAAGCAGCTACCACCGCCCGATTATTCGTAACCCCCCCCTGGTAATAAATCTTTTCACCTATGGGCTTGTCGCTAACTACCCTGTTAAGATAGTTCTGAACAATTGAGTAAGCCAGGCCAGCTATAAGGTTCTCCTTTTTTTCACCTTTCTGCTGAAGAGAGTTCAGGTCACTTTCCATAAAAACTGTACATCGATCTCCTAATTTTGACGGATTAGATGCCTCAAAAGCTAAGGTTTCAAACTCCTCTTTAATATTAATATCAAGCTTTTCGGCTTGCTCTTCCAGGAAAGAACCTGTTCCTGCAGCACACACCTTATTCATCTCAAAATCAACAATAACACCATTCTCAATAGAGATGTATTTTGAATCCTGCCCTCCGATCTCAAAAATCGTATTCACCTCAGGATCAATGGCAATAGTAGCTGTAGCCTGAGCAGTTATCTCATTCTGAATAATATCAGCCCCGATAAAATCACCCGTCAGATATCTTCCTGATCCGGTAGTTCCAGCGGCCTTTACAATAATTCTGTTTCCTGCTTCAGCTTCAATTTCCTTAAGCCCCTGCTTAATTGCCTCAATCGGCTTACTGGCTGTAGGAAGATACCTTCTGGCTACTACCTTATCATCATCAGTGAGAAGAACCAGGTTTGTGCTGAGAGAACCAACATCTACGCCTAAGCTAACCTCAAGCGGTGGTCCATTCACCGGAAGCGGCCATATTTTTTTATCAATATTTGTAATAGTTGGAAAGAGTTTATCCAGAGATGCACCTGTTCCTTTTTCATAACCAACCAGATAATCTGCTAGTTCTTTGAGCCCCCTGAAAATTCCGGTCGCCCCATTTTCCTGATCATCAGAATACATTACTGAACCAATAGCTCCCATTGAAGCAAAATATTTGGGAACAATAAACTCCTTATTATCCAATTCCAGAATTTCTTTAAAAGCACGAACCATTCCTGAATTAGCAGCCACACCTCCCTGGAAAATTACGGGAGGTAGAATTTGTTTACCTCTTCCCAAAGTGCTTTTCAGGTTACGGGCAACGGCAAAACATAAACCAGCCACAATATCATGAACCGGAGTTGCGATTTGCTGAAGGTGGATCATATCACTTTTAGCAAATACGCTGCATCTACCTGCAATTCTAGGGGGGTTCTCAGATTTCAGAGCCATTTCCCCAAATTCTTTATCAATCTTTATACCGATGCGCTTAGCCTGTTGGTCGAGGAAAGAACCTGTTCCTGCAGCACAAAGACTATTCATGGAGAAGTCGGAAAGCACAGATCTCTGGGAAACCTGGCCAGTTTCCATAAAGATCAGCTTGCTGTCTTCACCTCCCATCTCCATAATGGTCCTAACTTCTGGATAAATTTCAGATACTGATCGGGATTGGGCAATTATTTCATTAACGTGTATTCCGCCTAACAACTCTGCAGCCTTCTTCCCACCAACTCCTGTAAAAGCTATGGTTACAAGCTCATTGCCCTCGTGAGCTTCTAAAATACCCCTTAACCTTTCATAAAGTTTATGGAATGGCCGTCCATGACAGTAATCGTAATACTCCTCCAAAACTTGGTTGTGATCATCTACAACAACTGTGTTTATTGAGATTGAGCCAATATCTATACCGATTTTATAATCCATAATATCGACAGTATGGTTGGGGAATAAATATGGTTAAAACTGGCTTGAATTCCAAATTAGCAACAAAATTTCGGTCTAGCTATTGCCAGAAAAAAAAATATAACTACTTTTGCAATCCAAAGTTGCCAAATGAGGCAATTATGGCCCGTTCGTCTAGGGGTTAGGACGCTAGATTTTCATTCTAGTAACAGGGGTTCGATTCCCCTACGGGCTACAAATTTATTGAAAAGGAAAATTAAATGGCACATCACAAATCAGCATTGAAAAGAATTAGGCAGTCAGAGAAAAGACGGGATCACAACCGCTATTATGCAAGATCTACCCGTAATGCTATTAAGAAATTAAGAACCAGCACGGATAAAGAAGAAGCGAATAGCTTATTACCGGAAGTAAGCAGCATGCTAGACAAGCTAGCCAAAATGAATGTTATTCATGATAACAAAGCTGCAAACTTAAAATCCAGCCTAACCAAGCATATTAATAGTCTGTAAATAGCAGATTTAAAATATTTTAAGGGCTTGTCTTGACAATAAGATAAGCCCTTTTTTGCATTTATCCCCGACCCTCCTTTAGCAAAGGAATGCATAATTTATTTGCATTTTTTTTCCATTTTGATGGCTTTTATGCATCTCTATATTAAAAGCCTTTTATGAAATCTTACCCACTTATTCGAATACAAGACATGGCTCTGGAAGACAGGCCCAGGGAAAAATGTGTCCGCCTGGGCCTTAAGGGACTCAGCAATTCTGAGTTAATAGCAATTCTTCTTGGGACAGGCTCAAGAGAAGAGTCGGCTGTGGGCCTTGCAACCAGGCTCCTTCATACCGCAAAAAACGACCTCTACCATCTCGGCAAAATAAGCCGCGATGAGCTTCAGTCCATCAAAGGTATAGGCGAAGCAAAGGCAACCCGCATCCTGGCTGCCATTGAACTCGGAAAACGTCGACAGGCAAGCCCTGTTCCAATAAAAAAAAGTATCAGCTGCAGCAGGGACGCTTTCCAGCTTATTCGTGCAGAACTAAGCGAACTTCCCAGGGAAGAGTTTTGGATCTTGCTATTGAGCCGATCAAATCGGCTAATAGAAAAGGTCAAAATAAGCCAGGGAGGAGTTTCAGGTACCATAACTGATATAAGGATTATCCTTCAATCAGCCTTCAGCAAGCTTGCATCAGCCATGATATTATGCCACAATCACCCATCAGGAAACCTCAAACCATCAGAAGCCGACCTGAAAATCACAAAAAAGATCAGGGAAGCAGCTAAATTGATGGATATTGCTGTACTGGATCATATTATAGTCGGTGATCAGGCTTACTTTTCTTTTGCAGATGAGAACCTGCTGTGAAAACCACAGATTCTTGTAAACGAATTTTGCTATCTTCAGGCAGAAAATTCCTTTTCATGCTAATATACTCCCCGGACATAAACCCCCGTCTAAAATATACCCTTGACTTTGTTTTCAGAGATGTTTTAAATATAGATATCAGGATAACAAATATTAAAGAAGAGCTTAACAATCACGATGGTGCCAAATTAAACTATTCGGCAGAAAAGATTGAAGGCATACCATTCCTGGAAGCAACAAAGCTTTTATTTGAGGATGGCTTAACACCTCAGGATAACAATCTTCTGGAATCATTGGATTGGGAAGGTTTACCGGCCTTCTTCCCTGTTAAGCAAGAATCCATGGTGCCTTTTGATTTGTTCTCCTCAGTATTTTTCCTGATATCAAGGTACGAGGAATACCTGCCCTTTGATCCCGATCAACATAATCGATTCCAATCGAAATTAAGTTTAGCTGCCAAATTGGACTTTTTGGATAAGCCAATAGTTGATTTGTGGATCAACAAGCTAGGCAAGATACTTGAGGCTTTTTTCCCTGATGAAATCAAAATCACAAAACCAAAATTCATTTTTGAGCCAACCATAGATATTGATAATGCATGGGCCTTTAAGCACAAAGGCTTTTTCAGAACACTTGGATCAGTATTTAGCCCCGGGCAGAGGATGGAAAGGAGGAACTTCAGATATCAAGTCCTTCGTGGCAAGCAACACGATCCTTTTTATCAGTTTGAAAAGATGCAAATGATCCACGAGAAAGCAGGGTTCGAGCCCATATTCTTCTTTCTTGTAGGGCCTTATGGTAAATTCGACAAAAACATTTCTCCATCGAAGAAAGCTTTCAGAAGTCTTATTAAACAAATCACTGGTAAATACCAAACCGGGCTTCATCCCTCATATTCATCAGATTTCAATCAGGATGCTATCGCAATGGAGAAAAAAGTTCTAGGCGACATCTCTGGGCAAAAAATCAACATAAGCCGACAGCATTATCTCCGCTTGAGATTTCCTCATACGTACCGGGCCTTGATCAGAGCTGAAATATTCAATGATTACAGTATGGCTTATGCCGATAAATCAGGATTTAGAGCCAGCACCTCCCATTCATTCTATTTCTTTGATCTGGAAAGCAACAAAGCAACAGAACTTCGCGTTTTCCCATTCCAGGTGATGGATACCGGGCTGCGTGACTATGAACACATGGATCCCGAACAAGCTATTGAGCGAATCAGGAATCTCATGGATAGCACTAAGGAAGCAGGCGGTACATTCAGAAGCCTTTGGCATAATGAATCATTTTCCGAATGGCAGGGATGGGAAGGATGGACCAAGGTGTACAAAGAGATGCTAAAACTGGCTGGAGATAGAAGTAATTTTTAAGGGATGGACATTAAATACCTCATTAATAAAGATATCGATAAAGAAAAATGGGATAATACTATCCGGATTTCTTCAAATGGGAATTTATATGGGCTCTCATGGTACCTCGATACGGTATGCCCTAAATGGAGTGCCCTAATAAGTGAAGATTACAAATATATCATGCCCTTAACAGGTAATAAAAAATTTGGCTTCAACTACTTATTCAGGCCCTTGCTGAGCCAGCAACTGGGTCTGTTTTCTACCTCTCCAAGTGATACAAATGCAATAGCCGAATTTCTTGCATCTATCCCTTCAAAGTATCGACTGATCCAATACTGTCTTAACAAATCAAATACCCCTCCTGATATTTTCCATCCTATAAATCACAAATCCTTTGAGCTTGATCTGGGCACAGAATACGAAGTGCTAAAATCAGGATACAGCGAAAATCATAGGAGGAACATTAAAAAGGCTGAAAAACAAGAAGGGCAGATAAGAGAAAATATCAGCCATTACGATTTTATCGAATCACTCCTCAAGGATAATTCGCCGGGGAGTAAAATCCTGGCCGGCAAAAAAAACCTTCCTTTGCTCAGAAGGTTATTGGAAGCAATGCATTCCCAAAAAGCCATCCGGATAATCGGCAAAACCAATAATGAGAATAAACTTATTTCAGCTGTATTATTCGGGCATAGCCATGACACATGGTACTACCTTGCACCTGTTAACAGCGAAGAAGGGAAAAAAAGCAGGGCCCTCTTCAGCATAATTGATTATCTTATTAGAAGCCAATCGGGACTAACAGAGATTCTTGATTTTGAAGGCTCCAATATACCAGGGCTTGCCCAATTTTATCGTGGGTTTGGATCCAGACAAATTTCATATCCTGAGATTCGAATAAACAGATTACCATGGCCAATAAACTACCTGAAGTAGAGTAATTTCATCATTTTTTTTAGCTTTGAAGCTTAAATACTAGAATATGATTCATAACCTTAGTGACCACAACTCCCTTCTGAATAATATTTTAGCTGAAATAAGGGATGTAAAGACGCAATCAGACCCATTACGCTTTCGCAGAAACCTTGAAAGATGTGGTGAGATCTTTGCTTATGAGATTAGCAAGACCTTATCATATGAAAACAAGGATGTTATTACTCCTCTGGGGACTGCAGGAGTATCTGTTTTTGCCAATAAGATCGTGCTTGCCACCATCCTTAGAGCAGGTCTTCCTATCCACCATGGCTTCCTAAATTATTTCGATAGAGCGGAGAATGCATTTATTTCCGCATACAGGGTTTATGATAAAGGCGGGTCTTTTACCATAAAATTTGAACATATCTCCTCGCCCGGGATAAAAGGAAAAACAGTTATTCTTTCTGATCCAATGATGGCCACCGGAGCATCTGCTGTAATGGCCTATAAAGCACTCCGGGAAAAAGGAACCCCAAAACACACACATATAGTTTCTGTTATTGCCAGCAAGGAAGGCATTGAGTATGTAAGACAAAATCTACCGATGCAAAAAACTTCTATTTGGGTTGGTGCTATTGATGATGAGCTTACTTCAAAAGCCTATATAGTACCTGGTCTTGGTGATGCAGGGGACTTAGCTTTTGGGAGTAAAACAGTTGATTAATCAGGCCGAAACCAATTTGTTTTAGTTTGATCCTGACATGCTACATACATTTCTTTTACCGATAAGCCTAAAACAGGGTGAATTAAATCCGGTTTGATTTTCTGCAGAGGTTTCAGAACAAATAATCTTTCATGAAGACGGGGATGAGGAACAGTTATATCTTCCTCCAGAATCACTTGCTTGTCATAGAAAAGTATATCAATATCCATTGCCCTGTCGCTGTATATACCAGACCTCTTTCTTCCCATAGCTTCTTCAACATCCAAACATATAGCCATTACCCTTGAAGCACTTAAACTGGTTTCAAAAACCAATATCTGGTTGAGGAACCAACTTTCCGACTTAAAGCCCCATGGTTCAGACTCAACTACAGGAGAAAAGGCAATGATAATACCCAATTCCTTAGTTAACAAACCACCGGCCACGGTTAAATTTTTCAACCTATCCCCAGTATTTCCCCCTAATCCAAGAATGACTTCAGCCATATTTCTGTGTGTATGTATCCAAGTTGGCTAATAAAGTCTATTTTTGCCAAGGATTTCCATTGAAATCCGGATTGTAAATAACATAATCGCAAATACGCGGCAAAATTAAATAAAATATACAGATGAGAAACTTTATAAAATACACCTTTGCTAGCTTTTTGGGTGTTTTTTTAGCACTTCTATTATTGATATTAGTAGGCGTAGGGATTGTTTCAGCAGTTTTATCAACCAAGCCTGATGAGGTTAAGCTCAAGCCCCATACCGTCCTTCA
>CAYXQX010000031.1:0-16726 GCA_964467485.1 uncultured Porphyromonadaceae bacterium
TTATCGGAGAATTTCCTGAACAGGTAATGTTGTGTTGTGATGATATTCATCCCGATGAATTAATGGATCACCATATTGATCAACTTATAGTGAGGGGCCGGGAAAAAGGGCTTAATATTTTCGACCTTATGCAGGCATCGTCTGTTAATCCTGTTGAGCATTATGGCTTGGATGTAGGATTGCTTAGAGAAGGTGATAATGCAGATTTTATTATTGTGAATGATCTGAAGAATTTCAATATAAAGGAAAGTTATATAAATGGATTGTGTGTATTTAAAAATGGATCGATCCAATTTAGTATTGAAAAATCAGGTACACCAAATAAATTCTTCAGAAAGCATGTAGAAAAAGAAGCCTTTGAGATGCCTGGTAAACGAGGATCATACAAGGTGATTGGTGCTATTGATGGTGATTTGTATACCACATCAGAAAATCATAATCTTGAAGAAGATGACGGTCTATTAGTGCCTGATATAGAGAATGATATACTTAGAATTGCCGTTGTTAACCGATATGATAATTCGGCTCCTGCACTTGGCTGGATAAAAAATACAGGATTGAAAAGCGGAGCGCTTGCCAGCTCCATTGCTCATGATAGTCATAATATTATTGTTATTGGTTTATCGACAGAGAAAATGGCAGAAGCTGTGAACTTAATCGTTGATAATCAGGGGGGTATAAGCTTTGCTGATAATAACTCTGCAGATATTCTTCCTCTGCCAATTGCCGGACTGATGAGCGATGAATCGGCAGAATGGGTTGGGAACAGATATAGTGAATTAACTGCCAGGGCAATAGAAATGGGATCGACCCTGAAAGCACCTTTTATGACTCTATCCTTTATGGCTCTCCTTGTTATTCCGGAATTGAAGATTGGTGATAGGGGCTTGTTTGATGTAAAAGAGTTTAGATTTGTGGAAGCAAGCAGCTCGTAGAAATTATTGTGTCGCCAATGTATGATAAATATACCGCCCCGGATGAAATCAGAGAGCAGATTAAAAACCTGCCTGATAAGCCTGGTATTTACCAGTTCATCGACAGGGAAAAGAAAATAATTTACATTGGTAAAGCTAAAAATCTTAAGAAAAGAGTATCCTCATACTTCTCTAAGGTTCCGGATAATGCTAAGCTGGCAGTACTGGTAAGAAAGATAAAGCACATAGAGCATCTGGTTGTTGATACCGAAAGTGATGCCTTATTGCTGGAGAATAATCTGATCAAAAAACATCTCCCAAGGTATAATGTACTGCTGAAGGATGATAAAACTTTTCCCTGGATATGCATAAAAAATGAGCCTTTTCCACGGATATTCACTACAAGGAAACTTATTCAGGATGGTTCGAGGTATTTTGGGCCATATACATCAGGAAAGATATGGAAAAACATGATCGGCCTGATAAGGAGTGTTTATAAAATACGAACATGCAGCCTCAATCTAAGCGAAAAAAATGTACAAGCAGGGAAGTATAAGGTTTGTCTGGAGTATCATATAGGCAATTGCAGAGGGCCCTGTATTGGCGAGCAGTCGGAAAAAAATTACAATGAGCAGGTTGAACAGATTGTGCAGATATTAAATGGGCATACGCAAGCTGTAATTAAAATTCTGACGGAGAAAATCAAGGGACACTCAAATCTTTATCAATATGAGGAAGCAGCTTCATTTAATGAGCAGTTGGAAATGCTGAAAATATTTCAGGCTAAGTCAACCATAGTAAATAACAAGATTAAAGATCTTGATGTATTTTCTATCGTTAGTGATGAAAGGGCAGGCTATGTTAACTTTCTCAAGGTTGTTAGGGGTGCAGTTATCCAGGCACATTCTATGGAATTGAAAAAGAGGCTTGGTGAAACGGATGAAGAACTGCTAAGTATGGCTATTGTTGAAATGCGTGAGAGGATAAGCAGCAGGGCAGGGGAACTGCTTGTGCCATTGACGGTAGATTATCCGTTTGAGAATGTTAAGATTAGCATACCTCAACGAGGGGATAAAAAAACTCTGCTGGATCTGTCGACAAGAAATGCTAAATATTTCAAGCTGGAGCGACAGAAACAGCAAATCAAACACATGCCTTCTTCGAGAGTATCCAGAAAGCTTGAAGTTCTGAGAAAGGATCTCAGGATGGAAAATATACCATCCCATATCGAGTGTTTTGATAACTCTAATACGCAGGGCGACAACCCGGTAGCTGCTTGTGTGGTCTTTAAAAATGCGGTGCCAAGTAAGAAAGATTACAGGCATTTCAATATTAAAACTGTTATCGGAGCTGATGACTTTGCCTCCATGGCGGAGGTTGTTTTACGGCGATACAAAAGGCTTCTCGACGAGCACCAGAGTCTGCCTCAACTTGTAATTGTGGATGGAGGAAAAGGGCAGCTTAATGCAGCTATGAAAAGTTTTGAAGAATTGAAATTGAGGGGCACAATAACACTGATAGGCATAGCTAAAAGACTTGAGGAAATATATTTTCCGGGCGACCCGGTTCCACTTTATCTTGATAAAAACTCTGAGAGCCTGAAGCTTATACAGCATTTGCGCAATGAAGCACATAGATTTGGTATTACTCATCATAGAGGAAAGAGAGAGAAGGATCTGTTTCATTCTGAACTTGATGATATTAAGGGTATTGGTGAGAAAACAAGAGAGGCCTTATTGAACCATTTTGATTCCGTTGAAATTATCAGGAAGAGTAGCAAGGAAGATATTGAGGTAGTAATAGGGGCTTCAAAAGCAGAGAAAATCAGAAAGTATTTCAGCGAAAAAGAAGAGAAATAGAAAATATATGCAATACTCAAATTCCTTTCTAAGCGAATTGCTTCGTGACACAAAAAATGATAATTGGATTATCTTTTCACTCATTGGTATAGCTATTGCCTATGTGGGAATCAAGCTTATCTATGGAAGATTCTGGCGAAGATACAGGCAGGCTTTATTATACAATCAGGAAACAAACAAACTAATCAAGGAAAAAAATGTGTTGCTTATGCAAGCAGCAGTGTCTATGAATGTAATGGCTATCTTTTCAGGTAGCATGTTCGTTTTCCTCTTTTTAATCAGGTTTAATATTTTTGAATCCCTTCAGAATACTTTTTACGGATGGATGTTAGTTACACTATTTGTCATTTTGATTTTTGGTGGTAAGTACTTACTAAATATTATCCTGGGCTATCTGGGAAGTAATGTTATTGCAACAAATCAAATTAACCATCAATGGCTGATTAATATTAAAAATTTTGGGTTTTTTCTGCTTCCATTTTCCATTGTAGCAACCTTTATATCTTCCCCAATGGACGGAATTGTGTTTTTTATGGGCCTGTTTGTCTTAATATTCATGTTGATAATGAATTATATAAAGGGTTTTGCAATACTGTTTCAGTATCGCATTTCTATTTATTACGGGATTTTGTACCTTTGTACCCTTGAAATTTTACCGGTTCTGATTGTTTGGAAGTTGATTCAAGAGTAGAATGCTCTAAAAGTTAGAGATAGTATAACAAACAAAAGCCTTATTATGAAAATCAAGAGCGTGCTCATTTCCCAGCCTAAACCCTGCACAGAAAAATCCCCTTATTATGACCTGGCCGAAAAATATAAGGTTAAATTGGATTTCAGGCAATTTATTCAGGTAGAAGGTGTTTCTGGCAAAAGTTTTCGTGCACACAGAATTAATATTCTGGATTATACTGCCGTAATTTTTACCAGTCGGACTGCTATAGATCATTTTTTCAGAATCTGCGAGGAAGTTAGGGTACAGGTACCTGATACAATGAAGTATTTCTGTAATTCTGAATCAATCGCTGTTTATCTTCAAAAATATATTGTTTACAGGAAGAGAAAAATCTTTTACGGAAAAAAGAGGTTCGCCGATCTCGTTGAGGTTTTGGTTAAGCATAGTGAGGAGAAATTCCTGGTTCCTGTATCTGATATGCATAACGATCAAATTCCTGTTCTCCTAAAAAGGCACAAGGTCAATTTTACTAAAACAGTATTATACAAGACTGTAAGTTCAGATCTTTCCGACCTCAAGATGTCGGATTATGACGTGCTTGTGTTCTATAGTCCTTCAGGAATAGCTTCACTCATGGCTAATTTCCCCGAATTTCAACAGAACAGCATTAAAATTGCAACCTTTGGACCAAGCACACAGAAAGCAGCTAAAGAAGCTCATCTGAAGGTTGATATTAAAGTACCTAGTCCTGAGTTTCCCTCAATGACCATGGCTCTGGACAAATTTATTACCGAGCAAAACAAAAAAGCTGGTAAATAACAGCACTACAGAAAAATTATCCGGGATGACAAAAGATCAAAAATTCCGGAAAGCTGAAAGGCTTTGCAGTAAAAAGCTCATAGAAGAGCTTTTCCGGTCGGGTAAATCCTTTTATTCTTACCCCTTCCGCCTGGTATGGCTGCCTGTACAAAACTACCTCCCATATGATGCACAAGTGTCGATCTCTGTTCAGAAAAGACATTTCAAAAAAGCTGTTGACAGAAACCTTCTCAAAAGAAGAATCAGGGAGGCTTACCGCAAAAATAAGCACGAGTTATATTTCAAGCTCGGAGAAGAAAAGCTGCAGATAGTGTTCATGATAATCTATGGTGCAAAAGACATACTTAGCTACAAAGAAATAGAAGATAAAATAATAGTAATTTTAAGCCGTTTAAAGGAAGAAATATCCAGAGGTGAATGATGAGTACGCTTAAAGCAATATTTAAGACAATAATAAAAGGAATAGGCAAAGGAATTGCCTGGATATTTATACTTCTGTTTAAGTTCTATCAACTTTCAATCTCACCTTTATTTCCAGGATCTTGCAGATACACCCCAACCTGTTCTACTTACAGCATACAGGCCCTTAAAAAGTATGGTCCTTTCAAAGGGCTTTACCTTAGTATTAAAAGAATACTGAGATGCAATCCATGGGGGGGACATGGGTATGATCCATTACCCTGATTATTACCAAATTTGATTAAATCGGATTATGAAAAAATCTCTTAAAACAATAGGATTAGTGTTGGCCATACTGGTCATGCCAATGATATTCACAGCATTCCAGGATAAAGACTTTGAGCTGGTTAAAAACCTTGATGTTTACCATTCTTTGATGAGGGAGCTTAACCTCTATTATGTTGATGAGACTGATCCGGGTGAGATGATAAAAACCAGTATCGATGAGATGCTGAGAACGCTGGATCCGTATACCGTTTATGTCCCGGAATCAAGAATGGAGGACCTGGAGCTGATGACAACAGGTGAATACGGCGGTCTGGGAGCTATGATAGGACAGCTGGATGATAAGATTGTGATAACTGATCCTTATGAAGGATTCCCAGCACAGAAAGCAGGTCTCAGAGCCGGAGATGTGATTATTAAAATCAACGGCCGGTCTGTTAAAGGTGAAACCACCAAGACCATTAGTGATCAAATGAAGGGGCAGGTAGGCGAGAAAACAGAGATTACAGTGGAGCGACCATTTACAAATGAAAAAATTACTGTTGAGATGACCCGTGAAAAAATCAAGCTTGGTAATGTCCCTTACTTCAAACTCCTTGAAGACGGAACAGGATATATCCGCTTGTCGGGTTTTACCAGAGGGGCTGCACTGGAGGTACTGAACGCTTATAAGGCATTAAGTAAGGAAGGGGCAGATAAGCTGGTTCTCGACCTGAGGAGTAACCCGGGAGGCCTGCTCATTGAGGCCGTGGATATAATGAATATTTTCGTTCCCCAAAACCAGGAAATTGTTAGTACCAGGGGAAAAGCCAGACAATGGGACAAAACCTATTATTGTCGTAAAGAAGCTGTTGACACCTTGATTCCTATCGCTGTTCTGGTAAACTCCTCTTCAGCTTCAGCATCAGAAATAATTGCCGGCTCTATGCAGGACCTCGACAGGGGAATTATTATTGGACAGAGAACATTTGGTAAGGGTTTAGTGCAGACAACCAGGGACTTATCCTATAATTCAAAGCTGAAACTTACCACTGCTAAGTATTATATCCCGAGTGGCAGATGCATCCAGGCTCTCGACTATTCACACAGGCGTGAGGATGGGAGCGTAGGGAAAATTCCGGACACCCTGATTTCGGAATATAAAACCTCTGTGGGCCGAACTGTGTATGATGGGGGAGGGGTATTTCCTGATGTTAAACTGGAGCCGAGATATCTGAGTAAGATGGTCACATCGATGGTTTATCAGAACAAATTTTTCGATTTTGCCACAGAGTACAGAAATACAACTGATGATGCCGGTCCGGTTGCCGCTTTTAAACTCGGGGAGCAGGATTTTGAAAACTTCAAACAGCAGCTCTTGAATGATCATTTCACATATGAGACAGGCACAGAAAAAGAACTAAAGCAGCTTATTGCAACAGCCAAAAAGGAAAAATATTTTGATCTGGCCGAAGAGAATCTTGTGGCTCTGGAAGAGAAGCTAGCCCACGACCCGGCGAAAGATCTGGAATTATTTAAAGGAGAGCTCACTAGCCTGCTCTCTGAGGAAATTATTGGTAGGTATTATTATCACAAGGGAAGAATAGAATATACTCTCTTAAAAGACCCTGTTCTGAAGAAAGCAAGGGAGGTCTTAAACGATAAAACGGTCTACGATGCTTTAATGGCTCCAACAGTAATAATAAAGGAACTGGCTGGGGATAAATAGTTTAGCTAAGCGCCCTGCCAGTGGTGACTGCCGTCATTGAAGATCTCTTTCTTCCATACCGGCAGCTTCTCCTTTATCAGCTCAATACATTCTTCCAGGGCGGCAAATGATTGTTTTCTGTGTCCGGATGAAACAAGAACAAAAAGGGAGATCTCACCAATTTTCACCATGCCCGTACTATGGTAAATATGCATACATATGAGATCGTCATATTTCGCAAATAAACAGTCTTTTATCTCTGTAATCACTTTGCCCACCATCTCCTCATAAGCGGTATATTCAATACCGGAAATTTGGCACTCTTCTTTTTTATCTTCTCTTACCTGTCCCAGGAAAAAGGCATGTGCACCGATATTGGTTTTATCCTGATGTTCAGATAATTTTTCTGTTACAAATACGGGACTTATCGGTCCTGAAATCAGATGTTTATTTTCACTCATATCAACCTCCGGTAAAAGGGGGAAGTAAGGCTACCTCATCCCCATCAGACAATTCATTTTTAGCCCCGTTTATCTCCTGATTTATGGCTGCGCTGAAACTAATACCGGCAATATCAGGATACTTTTGTTTAAGCAAATTTAGCAATTCATCAAGGTTGCCTTCAAAAACAATATCTTCCTCCTGTTTGCCTGTCACCTCTGACAAGACACCAAAAAATTTTACCTTAATGTGTTTCATATTAATTGTTTTTTAAATCATCCGGACTATTCAAATTTAAGAACAGATCAGGATTATAAAAGTTCAAACCGGCATGTATTGGCACCTCCTGATAATTGCACGATTTTATTAGCGCAGGGGGTTTAAATAATCCTGATGAAATTGCATTCTGGATAATGGGTAGAATTGAACGATTATAAACTCCTATCATTGGCTCATTCACACCATCATGCACGGGCAATGATATTTCGAAACTCTTATGCATACTGATCATATGCCGGAAAAACTCTGTTGTCAGCATAGGTGTATCGCAACTGACGATGATATTTAAATTTGTTGTGCTATGATAAAGTCCCGCTTCAATCCCTGCCAGGGGTCCAATATTTCTATGTCTGTCGGGCACTATCAAGGAATTCTGAGGAGCAGTTATCTTCTCGTTTGACGAGACAATGATGTTTGAGCAAAGAGGGCTAAGAGCATCAAAAACCCAATCGATAAGCCTTTTTCCCTTCCATAATACCAGGGCTTTGTTTTGCCCCATCCTCCTATTCTGCCCGCCGGCAAGAATAATACCGGTGATATTATTGATATTAGCCTGATTTTTCATTATTTCTTGAGCACTAATGGGCTTCAAACCAGTTCTGCCCTATTCCTATGTCAACTAAAAGAGGAACATCGATATGGAAAGCATTTTCCATCTCATATCTTACAATGTTCCTTACGGTATTTAGCTCTTCCTCAGGTACTTCAAAGTTTAGTTCATCATGTACCTGTATCAACATTTTAGATCGCAGGTTCTCTTCCCTAAAACGATTGAAAATTCTTATCATGGCTACTTTTATCAGATCGGCAGCTGAGCCCTGCACGGGGGCATTGATAGCGTTACGCTCTGCGTTACCTCTCACAATAGAGTTTTGCGAATGGATATCCTTCAGGTATCTTCTCCTGCCCATTATTGTAGAAACATAACCATCGTCGCGGGCTTTCTGAATATTTTCATCCATAAATATCCTGATTTTAGGATACGATCTGAAGTAGCCATCTATCAGAGCCTTAGCTTCTTTTCTTGGAATATTCAATCGTTGTGAAAGTCCGAATGATGATATCCCGTATATAATACCAAAATTTGCTGTTTTGGCCTGGGTCCTCATCTCCCTGCTCACTTTATCCAGACTAACACCATTAATCAGGGCGGCGGTTGCTGAGTGTATGTCCTCATTACGATTGAAGGCAGCTTTCATATTTTCATCGCCGCTCATGTGGGCCATCAGCCTCAGTTCAACCTGGGAATAGTCGGCCGACAGGAATATCGATCCTTTGTCGGCGGGCACAAATGCTTTTCTCAGCTCGCGTCCCCGGGCCTCCCGGATAGGTATATTCTGAAGATTTGGGTTAACCGAGCTCAGTCGTCCCGTGGCTGCAACAGCTTGGTTGAATGAAGTATGTATTCTACCTGTAGATGGTTTAACAAGCTCCGGCAGGGCCTCGACATAGGTGTTCAGAAGCTTTTTCAATCCCCTGAATTCGAGCACCTTGCCAATGATAGGATGACGTGATGCTAATTTTACAAGAACCTCCTCGCCTGTTGAGTACTGACCGCTTTTAGTTTTTTTAGCCAGAGGATCAATTTTCAGATGATCAAAAAGAACATCTCCTAATTGTTTTGGTGAGCCAATATTAAAAGAGAATCCAACAATGTCGGTTATCTCTTTCTCGAGAGCCAGTATATCAGTTCTAAGCTCCCCGGCAAACCCTTTAAGGGAATCTACCTCCATCTTAATGCCAGTCCTTTCCATGTCGGACAATACAGCAATCAAAGGCATTTCCACATCCCTGAAAATACTCATGAGTTTGTGCTCGTCAAGCTCTTTCTTAAAGATATTTTTCAGTTGGAATGTTATATCCGCATCTTCACCGGCATATTCCCTGATCACCTCTGATGAGACCTGGCGCATATTTTTCTGGTTCTTGCCTTTCTCTCCAATAAGGCTTTCTATTGAAACCATTTTATATGAGAGGTAGTTCTCTGCAAGCACGGTGAGATTATGCCTCCTATCGGGTTGCAGGAGGTAATGAGCAATCATTGTATCGAAGAGTGGTCCCTGAATTTCAATATTATAATTTTTCAGGACCTGCATATCATATTTTATATTTTGACCGATTTTCTCGGTGGAGGGATTTTCCAGTGCCGGCCGCAATAACTCCAATCTGTTCTGTGCTATAAAGCGGTCATCAGGAAAGGGAATATAAAATGCTGCTTTGTCTTCGTAAGAGATAGCCAAACCAACAAGTTCTGCTACAAGGGTATCCAAACTGGTTGTTTCTGTATCAAAGCAGAAGCCGGGCAGTTGGTTAAGCTTTAATGTGAGAGCAGCTATCTCCTCGTCCTTCTCAATAATCCTATAGTTATGTTTTGTGTTTTTGATATCAGTCAGGTCACTAGCCTGAGTCTCCTCCACCTGAACCGAGCTACTACTAAAAAGGTCGCCCTGAACATGTTGTGGAGTGCTGGGTTTAGCAGCAGGAGCCTCTCCATGATCTGCCAGTATCCTGCTTGCCAGAGTTTTGAACTCCAGAAAATCAAATAGCTCGTTAATCTTTTTAAAATCAGGACTTTGATAGGCAAGCTCTTTTTCATTAAAATCAACCGGTACATCCTTAATAATGGTTACCAGTTCTCTTGCTCTTAATACCTGTTCGCGGAAATTTATAAGGTTTTCTTTTTGTTTTGGTTTTAGCTTATCAAGGTTCTCATAAATTGTATCGATAGAGCCATATTCTGATATCAGTTTTTTAGCTGTTTTTTCACCTATTCCGGGAGCCCCTGGTATGTTATCTGCAACATCGCCCCATAGAGCCAGCACATCAATCACCTGTTCCGGTTTCTCCACCAGAAACTCTTTTTGAATCTCCTCCACTCCAATCATCTCGGCATCTTTTCCCGATCGCCTGGGTCGCATAATTTTAATATTCTCATTAACCAGCTGGGCAAAATCTTTATCCGGGGTCATCATTACCACAGAGAAGTCTTTTTTTGCAGCTATATGAGCCACTGTGCCGATCACATCATCTGCCTCAAAACCATCAACTTGCAGTATAGGTATCTGAAAAGCCTCAATAATCTGTCGAACATAAGTAACAGATGCCTTCAGATCTTCGGGCATAGGTGGCCGCTGGGCTTTGTACGCAGGGAACATCTCATGACGAAAGGTTGGAGTGGGAGGGTCGAAAACCACGGCAATATGACTGGGTTTCTCCTTACGGAGGATCTCATCCAGAGTAAGAGTAAAACCAAAGGGAGCTGAAGTATTTAGTCCTTTAGAATTTATTCTGGGGTTCTTGATGAAAGCGTAATAGGAACGATAGATTAGAGCGTAAGCATCTAAAAGAAAAAGTTTTTTTGTCATGAAATTCAGTTTACTCTTTACCTGCAATTATTCCTGATCGGATGCGAGCCATTCCGCATAACTATTTGCTGTTTCAAAAAGAACTATTGCCTCAAGCTTAACATATTCAGGCAATTCTTTTTTAAGGATATCTGCAAAATATATTACAAGGTTTTCTGCGGTGGGTTGGAAATCTGTAAACAATTTCCTTTCGAACATCTCCTCCACACCGGCAAACTTTTCAACGGGGGCTTTTTTATTCAGGACAACACAGTGATCGAAAATATCGACTATTTTCTTTTTTGTTATTCTTTTCAGATCACCAAAATCTATGACCATACCCTCATTGGTATCATCGGGATCGCTGATTGGTTTTCCGGAAACAGTTACTTTCAGAATGTAGGAATGGCCATGGATATTTTTACAGAGCCCATCATATTCCCACAGGGCATGAGCCATTTCAAACCTGAATATTTTTGTTACTCTAACTATTGCCATGATAATTATTTTTGGTTGTAGAAGTTAAACAACCAAAGCAGAAAAGGGTTTAACAGGTGCACTTAGCTATGCACTCCACAATTTGGCTTAGCTGCTCGTGACGAAGAAAATAGTATGTGTTTTTCCCATCCCTCTGACTGCTCAGCACGCCCTTATCTTTCATTATCCCTAGATGATGGGATGTGGTTGACTGCTCAATCTTAAGCTTCTCGTGAATTTCCGTTACGGTAAGTCTTTGTCCGTTGTCCAAAAATGATAAAATAGCTATGCGCATAGGATGAGCAATAGCTTTAAGCATGCTGGAAGCTGTTTCTAATTGTTTCGGATTTAATGTATTAAGTTCCATGTAAATCAATGATTATGCTACTCATGCAAATATATAAATATTTAAGTAAACAGTAACGTTAAAGGAATAAGGTAAATTATGATTTTGCTCAGGTTTACAAGACGCCTAATAATAGCTTAAGAATCGTGTTAGAAATGTTTGACCGGTTTATTCAGGATCTCGCTCAGGAGGTTGTTGGCAAGTCGACTGGCACCTATTCTAAAAAGGCTTGAGTTTGCCCAATCGTGGCCAAGAATCTCTGACACAATACCCAGGTATAGTACGGCGTCATCAGGAGTAACTATTCCCCCTGCCGGCTTTATTCCCACCTGTCTGCCTGTCTTAGAATAATAATCCTTAACAGCTGTTGCCATAACATATATCGCTTCCGGGGTAGCGGCAGGGCTTTCTTTGCCGGTTGATGTTTTAATAAAATCAGCTCCTGCTTCCATTGCGAGGAAGCTGGCGGTGCGGATATTTTCACTTGTAGATAACTTACCTGTTTCCAGGATTACTTTCAGGTGAACATCTCCAATGGCCTCTTTGATAAGGCTTATCTCATCTGCAACATACTGGTAGTCACCACCAAGAAACCTTCCAACAGAAATAACGATATCTATCTCATCCGTTCCTTTGGAAGTCAGGAGTTTACACTCTGCCAGCTTCACCGATAGAAAGGTTTGAGAAGAAGGAAAGCCTGCACCAACAATTGCAATCCTGATATCAGGAGCTGTGAGGTTTTTCTTTACATCATCAAGCAAAGCCGGGTAAACACAGATAGCGGCAACATTGGGTAAATCGGGAAATTGAGATTTAAAACTATTCACATTGGCGCAAAACCTCTCAGCCAGGAGAGCATTATCCTCGGGGTTAAGACTGGTAAGGTCGATGCAGGATAATGCTTTCTTATAATACTCCTGGTTTTGATATTTGGATGAGATGATTTTCTTCATCTCAATAATTTTTTGTTCTATCACCTGTGAGCTTTCTCCCGGGCCATATTTATCCTGATGTTGACTAGTGATTTCCATTTTGAGTTTTTTATTATTTATATATCGTGAGTGATTATTTTCTGTTTTTACTATCGATGAATATTGTTACCGGTCCATCATTTATCAGGCTAACCTGCATCTCTGCTCCAAACTGTCCGGTAGGTACCTTTTTCCCCAGATCAAATTCCAGTTGGCTTACAAACTTGTTGTATAAGGGGATGGAAATATCAGGATGAGCAGCATCAACATAAGAAGGGCGGAAACCTTTTTTCACTCTGGCATGAAGGGTAAACTGGGAAACGGCTAATATCTCACCGTCAATATCTTTAAGGGAGACGTTCATTACTCCATTATCATCATCAAAAATCCGGAGCCCTGTAATTTTATTACTCAGCCATAAAATATCATCATCCTGATCTGCAGCCTCAATACCCACAAGTATCAACATCCCCTGCCCGATGGATGAAACCAGCTTTCCTTCAATGCTAACAGATGCTTCTTTTACTCTTTGAATTAATACACGCATAGATTTTTACATCAACAATTAATTAACAAGTCAAATTATATAACTCAAGTTTCCCGGCCGGTAAAATGTAGATAATAATTTCTCCCTCTGTGATAAGGAAAATAATAATAATGAGTTTTCACTAAAATACTTTATAATTTGAATAATAGTACAATGTAGGGTTCTATTTCATGTAAAAGAAAACATGATCTGTCTATTGAAAAACAAACCCCTAAAATTTAGGCTAAGCAACTTCATTAAATTACTCTTTTGAATATTGTAGATTTTCCGCATACATGAATTTTATTGTTTATGTATAAGTAATTCGTAAAATGAGAATAATGAAAGTTTTTGCGATCTTAACTCTTGTTTTAGTTTGTTTATCTTGCTCATCCGACAAAAAAAATGCATCTCATGAAATTATAGACTTTGGTAGTATTAAATTTATTGATGTTTCGGAACCTGAATTCCTTGCCAATATTGAGATTACAAGTCTTGAGACAAATGATGAATGTCTTTTTGGCGAAAATTACGACATTTTTATATCCAACGTAGAGTATTTTCCATACAAATGTTCTTACCCATTGACTGAGCACGTTTTTAGTCATGGGGGAGAGGGACTAAATTATATATTCAGAGAATCTATACAACCTATTATATATACTTTATCAAAAGATAAGATTGAAGCGTATTTGACATTTAATTTTGACACGCCGCCTATTGACATTACAGATATTTCATTGGAGAAGTACAGTAGACATATTAATGTTAATGGAGAATATAGCATTGTAAACGTCCTGGAGAATACAGATAGTTTTTATTTCTGTATTGCACATGCTTTTCCACAAAAAACGGGATTTAAAATATTCCATATTGTTATGTCAAAAAGGGCAGGCTTGTTTAAACTCATTAATTTTGGTGAAGATAAAATTTTGAATATTAGGCCTGCCTTCTCATTATCTAATGACTATTTGTATTTTTCAATTGATGCATTAACATTAAGTGAAGATGAAATCTGGCTGGATAAATTAAATGCAAAGGGAGAAATTAGTATTAATAGTAATCCTTTAATTTTAAAATGGCGGATGTAGCTATGAAAAGGAGATGGTTATTATGAAAGTGTTATTGAAGATTGTGAAGGTTATTGGGTTGAAATCACAGAATAGATTATGGAAATTTAAAATATTGGACTAATATCTTGTTGCCCTGCAATCTTTCCTCAATCTGTTTTTTCAATCTCATCAATCATTCTGCAATCTAACTCTTTGGTTTTAAAGCAATCCACGATTTAATAAGGTAACTACAATTGCATTTAGCAGTGGCATCGGGCATTAAAACAATACCGCCCACAGCGATTGTATTTATCCAGCACCCAGGTTTAATTCCGCCATAGTTCTTAATTTCTTCCGGTTTGTCCAATGAGCAATATCCCACGGTTGCAGACCTGAAAAGCATCGTGTTTTTTGAAGAGGTTATTATTCCGCAACCATAAGAACGTTTGAAATTGTTGCTTAAAACTTTACCGGTAAAAAGATCGATTGTTTCCGGTTCAATAAAAACCTTATCGTCGTTTAGCAAAGGTCTTGAATGGCTTGGGAAATTACCAACAAGGTTTTGTCGGGTTTCTGTTTCCCATATTTTTTCACCGCTTTCAGAAGAGAAGGCAGAGATCCGATCGCTTTTCTCTGATGGTAAATTAAATCGGGTATCACTGTAGCCCATCACCAATTTATTGTGCTTTTCGCTCAGCATAAGTAAGGTTCCCCAAATGTTTTTGGTATTCTTGAAAAGAAGTTTTCCAGTTTTGGCATCTAAAGCAAGTAATTCTCCGTTTGCATGAACATGACTTTGGCCTCTTCGCTGTTGTGTTTTAATTTTATCGAAGTCTGCTTTTGCTCTGTCAATCAAATAAACTTTTCCATTCCCAATAGCAATGGCGTTATGTCTGATGGATTTTTTAGCTTTATATTCCCACAATAATTTACCTGTAGCAGCATCCATTGCAAAAAACGATGAAGACTCGCTAAACATATTATTCATGTCGCTTTCGCCGTAGGCCCAGGTGACGATATGAGCCGCATTGGCAACACTACCATATAATATTCCATCTTTTACGGCAATGTAGCCCCAGTATCCTTTATTTGGCGTGAAATACTCGCGAACTTTTAAACCTGTTTTTGCATCCAGTACCTCGCAGCTTTTTGCCGACCAGTTAAACGACGACATTCCCCGACGAACAAAAATATGTTCGTCTTCCATGCACCAGTTACTGTTTGTTATAGCAGCGCCGGCAAGGTGTTCCTGATCGTACGCACCCAAAATCTCTTCAGCAGCATATTCCCACAAAGTAGTTCCGTTGTAGGCATCAACTGCCTTTATTGCATTTTTGCCTTGAACAAACATGCGCCCGTCTTTATACAAAGGCGACATGCCTCTGCCATGTCGCGAAGGCATTTCGAAATTAGGATCGTTAAACCATAATATCTCTAAATCTCCTTCAACCAATTCATCACCCGAATTTATGGTATTTGCAGGATCGTGATACAAGTGAGTCCATTCCCCCGTATTCTTTAATGCGCCACGAACATCAACAGTCATCTTCCCTTTAACTCCGGTAATTACTGTTCCGCCACATGGTCTCTGACACCTTTGTGTATTCTTTAACATTTCCTTACTTACATTTTCTCCTGTAACAGATCTTCCCGATACGATTAAATTTGCAAAATAATCAGGTAGGGGTACATTATTTATATCACCATGAAAAACAACCACTTTTTCGCCATATAAACCTGCTTCACTTAGTTTTTCTCTTGCTTTGGCAACATTTTTTTTGTCGTTGTCCATTGCAATAATTTTAAGGTTGGTACGTTTTGCCAGTTCCAAAACCAAACTACCATCCCCACAAGCGAGGTCTAAACAATATCCTGATCGAATATCGGTTTTAGCTAAAATCTCGTTAGCAGCTTCTACATAAACCGTATCAGATTTGAAATTCAGATTTCCATTGTTATTGAAATACACATTTGGGTTCTTATTGGTATTCTGATCAAAACAGTAGAGTATCCCTTTGTCTGTACTTACGAATAATGCGTTTTGTGCAACCGCCAGCCCAAGAGGATTTCCATCAACTTTAAATATCGAAATAAGCTCACCATTACTTTTATCAATCAGAAGTACTTTTCCGTTAGAAGTTCCGGCAATAAGTCTGTTTCCGGTAACGATCATCACCTTAGCATAATCGGAGACTATTTCTTTTTCCCAAATCGGATCCGAAATCGCATCGTATTTAATTTCATTTCCCCTTCTGTCGAAACGCTCTTTTTCCACTTTTAAAGAATCCCGATTGTAAGCTTTTAGTTTATGTAATGTATTGTCGATGGTATAAATATATTTATCTCCTATAGCGACCGCTTCCGAATTGAAATCATTTGATAAAACAAGTCCGTTTTTGCATGAAAAGGCAGCGTATTTTGTTCCTGTAAGTTCTTTTAAATCATTAGTATTCCCACTTTTAGAAAAGAAAAGAGAGTCGGTTGCCATTAATGAAGCTCCCCCCATATTCCGGTATTTCTGCAAATGAAAATAATTAAATTCCCCCGTGTTTTTATCTAATGCTGCAGGAACTGCCCGCCCCGTTGGGACTAGAAGTTTATTCCCCGAAATTGTAAGATAACCCTGAGCTGAAAGTCCGCTTTCCGCTTCGGCG
>CAYXQX010000032.1:0-1687 GCA_964467485.1 uncultured Porphyromonadaceae bacterium
TGATCACTAGGATCTGAAGAAACAGGAAGGTTTTTTGCAAATTTCGTCATGGGCTTATCTTAAAGGTAGCTCTAGAATTCATCGGGATAAGAAGGAAATTAAAAATCCGGAGTGGATTGAGGTAAATAATCTGGATGTAAACAATCTAAAATCTGGTTCAGTAAGGTTTCTTGCTCATGGGCTAAATATTATTTGTGGTGTTTCAGGTGCCGGCAAAACGTCCTTACTGACAGGAACCCTATTGCCTTTACTATCCGGAGAAAAGCTTGATAAATCAAAATCCTTTTTGAATTTCCCGGGGACTGTTGAGAAGGTGATAAAAATTGATCAGAAGCCTATTGGGAGGAACTCAAGAAGTAACCCGGCTACCTATACCAAACTCTTCGATAAGATTAGGGATTTATTCGGCAAGCAGCCTGAAGTGAAAAAAAGAGGATGGGATAAATCACGGTTTTCGTTTAATGTTGAGGGTGGAAGGTGCCCCGAATGCAAAGGCGCAGGGGCTTCTGAGATAGGCCTCAGCTATCTGGGGAGTGTGGAAATTATTTGTGATTCCTGTAATGGGAAGAGGTTTACACAGGAGACTTTAGAGGTGCTTTATCAGTCAAGAAATATTTTTGAAGTGCTGGAAATGGAGGTTGATGAAGCATTGGAATTTTTCAAAAACGAAAAGTCTGTTTATCCATATCTTGATTGGCTTTCGAAACTCGGTTTGGGATATTTGAAATTAGGTCAGCCATCCGGGACTCTGTCTGGTGGAGAGGCTCAACGAATTAAACTTGCAAGCGAATTGGTGCGTCCTTCAAAGGGACATACAGTTTACCTCCTGGATGAGCCGGCCAGCGGTCTGCATCCCTCAGATATCCAGGTTCTTCTCAATGCCTTGGAGGAATTGATCAAAAAGGGTCATACTCTAATTATTGTTGAGCATGATCCTGATTTGCTTACTACAGCTGATTGGGTGGTTGAACTTGGCCCGGAAAGCGGCAATAAGGGTGGGGAGGTGATCTTTTCCGGAACTCCGTTACAGCAGCTTTCTACGAATACTCCAATGGCTGTTGCTATACGTAAAAATGAAGAGAGAAGACGGAACTTGCATCAAATATTATCCAGGAGATCAAAAAAAACCGAACTCCGACAAAATGATATAGAACTGAATGGTGTAAGAACAAATAATCTGAAGGATATAAGTATCAGTATCCCGGCTGGAAAGATAACTGCAATAACAGGTGTCTCAGGGTCGGGGAAAACAAGTTTGGTTTATGATACTTTATACAGAAGCTCTCAGTTCTATTTTACCCAGACTTATTCAACCTATGTGCGGTCATTAATTGGAGGTAATAAGCCGGGTGATTTTCAATCAGCCAGAGGTCTGCTCCCTTCTCTGGCAATTGAACAGAAGGCCAGGCAGGTAAATTCCAGGTCTACAATGTCAACCCTTTCCGGAATCTATCCGGTACTACGACTTATTTTCTCCAGGTTTGCAGTGGATGATGATGGGGGGAGGTCGGGATTAATGGCCCGACAGTTTTCGTTCAATGACAAATCTGGTGCTTGTTTGAAATGTGCAGGACTGGGCACTATAAAGAAGGTCGATCCGAAAAAACTACTTACTAACGATAAAGTCTCAATTTATGGTGGTGCTTTTGCCGGAACACGTACCGGTAAGTTTTTCTCCGATCCTGAT
>CAYXQX010000032.1:1697-10588 GCA_964467485.1 uncultured Porphyromonadaceae bacterium
GATGGACAATATATGGCTATTCTGCAGGCTGTTGAAAAGCACTTAGATAAGGACTATTCCATCCCCTGGAAAAGCTTGAATTCCACAGATAGAGAAACTATACTGTATGGTACCGGAAACATCAAATATGAGGTGAACTGGAATTATAAAAGAAAAAATATCACGGGGAGCCATGCTTTTGAATCGGAATGGAAAGGTATTGCTAATCTGGTTGCTGAAGAATATGTTAAAAGGGCTGAAACCACCAGACAGGCAGGCATTGAGAATGTAATGATAAAGGTTGTTTGCCCCGATTGTCGCGGCAGAAGAATAAAACCCGACAGGCTAAAATTTCACCTGGATGGTGGTAGTATTGCTGATTGGCTGGAATTGACTGTTAGCGAATTTATCGAAAGAACGGAGGCTTTTAGGATTTCTATCGGTGAAGAAAATTACAACAAGGATGAGGCTGTATTTATTAGCAATACTTTTGATAGTATCACCACAGTTCTTAAAACCATAGAAAGGCTTGGTATGGGATACATGCAGCTGGATAGATCAGTCTCAAGTCTTTCATCAGGAGAATACCAGAGGGTTAGGCTGGCTGCTCAGCTTGGATCAGAGTTATCAGGACTGATGTATCTTGTGGATGAACCATCAACATCACTTCATCCATCAAATCAGGAAGAATTATGGAAGGTTTTTGAGAGTATCTGCTCAAGAGGAAATACCATTGTTATGGTGGATCACAATCCACTCTTTTATCGTAATTCCCATAACATTTTTGAATTAGGGCCTGGAGGTGGCAGTGAAGGTGGCGAAATAATTGGCAGGTTCAGGAATGAGTACGGACACAAAAATGAAATAGATTCCAGATATAAAATAACTGTTCCCACTATAAGAGAGAGTTTTGATCCTGATATTCATATAGCTACTCTAAATGATTTGAGTGCTAATAACTTAAAGATTGATAGTTTGTGTATCCCGGCGGGATGGACTAGCCTCATAGGTATTTCCGGTAGTGGGAAAACTACTCTAATTAATGAGATAATAGATAAGCTTTCACCAGGCCTGGACAAGGGGAAGCTTATTTTGCCCGGTAGTGAATCTTTAAAATGGATGTGGCATCATAACCCCCTTAGTGGACTTGGGATTTATGAATTAGCCAGAAAAGCATTTTGCTTATCTCTGGACAAACATTTAGGTAATATCAAACATGATTACTTTCTCCTTACAAGAAAAGGTGGCAGGTGTGAAGACTGTCAGGGGAAGGGCATGCATAGCATTTCTCTGGATTATCTTGGTCATAGCAATATCCGCTGCGATACATGTGAGGGGACAGGTTATAATCATGTTGCCAGGTCATATAAGTCGAAAGGAGTTAGTTTCGATGAATTTCTAGATATGTCGCTGAAGGAAATACTCGAATCAAAAAAATGGTTGGTTTTGGAAAACACCTTAAAAACTGCTGTAAGAATGGGGCTTGGGTATCTCAAAGCCGGTCAGAAAGGTGATAGTCTATCTGCGGGTGAGAAACAACGAATTTTATTAGTGAAGGAATTATGTGACAGTACAAAAGGGAGCAATATATTTCTTTTTGATGAACCTAGCAGGGGATTACATAGCAAGGATAGTGATAAATTTGTTGTAATATTAAAGGAGCTAATTTCTATGGGACACAGTCTTATTATGGTTGAGCATAATCCGGAATTGATTGTTAATTCCGACTGGCTTATCGAATTGGGTCCTGGTGGAGGGGATCAGGGTGGTCGTGTTGTTTTTCGGGGAACACCGGGGGATCTGCTGAAGAGGAACGATACATCCAGCTCTAGTGTGCTAAGGAGATTATGTCATGTAAAATGAAAGTCTATAGAAAGGCAAGGTTTTTTTTATAATTTTATGCCTCCTTAAACGAATTGATTAAATGCTGAGGATTCTTAAATTACAGATATTTAATGTTTTATTGCTGTTTTTTGTGCTTGTTCTATCCGCTTATGGACAGAGCGAGACGATTAACTTTGTTTGGGATGACGATCAAAACACTGAAAGTAATGGTACTTTAATTCTGAATTGGTATCATAACCAAGCTACACAGCAATGGGAGATGCAACTTGCTGTTACCTGGGATAATACCAGTGGAGAGTCTATCTCAGACAAAGGATCAATGCCCTTTATTTATCTTTCGGAATACGATATTGAAATCCAATCCGCTGAAACAGTGAAGTGTCTTAATTTCAGTGTTTCTGATAATATTTATGACATTCAATTTCAAGACAATGGTGCATTGAGATTCAAGCTCCCTTCGGAAATCGAGAATCCCGGAACAATAAAAATTATTTTTCGCTATTCTCTATCTGAAAAAGATATAGCAGATGCCAATATAGATCCTATAAGGATCCCGGGTCGACAAAGCATAATTATTAACCTACCCGATACAAGATTGCCTAAGGTGGATCCTGTTAATGAGCAAGTAAGCACCTCAAGTGATACAGTTAAACATGAGCTGCCAGATAACTACATTGAGGATTGCCAGTCGATTCGAAGCCAGCTGGGCGGTCTTATAAATATAAAAGAAAGATCCAACAGGCAGCTAAGCAGTGATGACAGTAAAATCGGCTTAATCCGTAAGGGTATAGATGAAATAGATGGTGTTGATACAATAAAGCAAGCTGAGTTTGAGCAAGCGCTTCAATCACACATGGAAAGTGCTAATAGGCATATAGCTGATATGGATTCAAGCCTTCTGGTGGCTGAGGGGCTAAAGAAATTGATTGATAACAGTGAACTTCCTGTAGATTCCTTGGCGTTATTTAAAGGAGAGATGGCTCAAACTGAAAATAGTATTTCAACTTTGAGAGATCTGTATGTTCAGACCAGGATTCAGATTAGGATCTTGTTGGGAGAGCTGGATAGTACCTATGCTGATAGCCAGCTGGCCGGAATGAGGAAAATGCTTGAGGACAAATACGGCAATCTGTTTGAAGTACAGGTTGATTCAATGGAGAGTATAAATAATAAATATTCTATTATTGAACCTAAGCTGATTGAGGAGATTGGAAAAGGTCCTCGAAAGTCCTATAAGAATGAGTCCCTGCAAACTCTTCGCGATTCTCATGAATTTATCAAGGCTCAGTTGGATACAGCATATAGAGATCATAAAGAGGCTTATTTGAATTATAGGGAAGGAATTGAGGAGACAAGCCAGATAACATCAATTGAGACTTTGCATATTCGCTTTAATAATGAATATGGTAATATTAAGGGCCGCTTGAATATAATGGATATGCAGATTTCCATGCTGGTAGCTTCCATGAATGAGCAGATTATTAAACCGGCACCCATCGGAGTGATAGTGGGTGGGAGCATTGTACTGTTTGTTGTATTCGTAATATTGACAGCCAGGTTATCCAGATGGAGGAGAAAAAAATCAGGAAAATCCAATAAGCTTATAAGTTCAGGAACAGATGTTGAAGAGTTTAGTTTGATTGATGATGAACTTGAGAAGTCGGTTGAGTATTATAAGATGAAAGTCCCATTGATCCAGCAAGATATGATGGTCTCAGAAGTGCATTTTCATCTTAGAGTGATAAAATCTATTTACCATCTTATCCAGGGGGCACTATTGGATAAGAAACCGAACAATTTTGGAGGCTTGATGTTTGGTCGTCGTTATAAGGTAAATGGGAATGGAAATGAAAAGAGTATAGTGATAGTTGAGCGGATTGTGCCAGCATCAAGAATCCGATCTGATATGTCTGTTGGAGAGGAAGTTGGGGCTCTCCTGGTAGATGAAATTGATCAACTTATTACTGAAAATAAAAAACTCGCCCTTCTTGGTTGGTTTACTTCCTCATCGGATGCTGACAATGAAATGCAGGATAATATGGCCAAAGTTCATCGAACTTATTTCAGAGAAAAATGGCAAATAGCCTGCCTGATTTATCCGGGAACTGATAAAATGAATTCAGGCGTTTTTGTTAGAAGAAAAAGTGGTTTCTTCGACACTATTCCTCCTGATGGATTTCGTCTTAGCTGGGATGAGCTGTACCATTTTGCTGTTGATCCTCCAAGCAAAAATGCTGTTGAAGAAAAAAAGAGGCCTGATCCATCCAATTATTTGAAGATAGAGCTGAATCAAAACTGGTGTGACTCCATTGTTGAGCACCTGTTCATTCACCCTGATGTGCTGCACGAAATTTCAACTGAAAAGGATAATCAAATTCAAATGGTTGCCGGACAAAAAGCCAATGGATACCTTTATGGTGAAGTATGGGGACTGGAAGATAGTGATGAGGATAGCAACCAGGGGTCATTTGAGGTTTTTATAAACAAATTTGTACTTGCAACGAGTAGTGAAAATCCACGCGAGCTACCTGGATCTGAATTATTGGGATGGCTGAAGTTTGATGAGAATGAGATTTTCGAAACACTTAAATCGTCTATTCCTTATCATGAGGAAATATTCAAATCGCCATTCCAAATATGTGCTCTGCTCAACTCTAATACCTATGAAATCAGGTTCTTCTCACGCAAGCATAATATGGAAATGAATAATAATACAATCGAAACAGAAGAGTTTAATTTCAACTCACTCATAGCTAAGATCAATTCCTGAAATGATAATTCTGAAAATTATTTAGCAGGTTAATTTATTATCAGGACTCAATTGTGTATTTTTAGCTGGCAGATTATTGTCTGTTGTTGCCAATGAACCATATTTCAACTCATATAAATAAAGTAATTAAACTGATACTAATAGTGTTGGTAGTGCCTTTGGTTTCCTTCGCACAAGCCGGGGACGATAAGACTGAGTTGAATAAAGAGCTTGAAGATCTTCTGGGTAAATACATGTATTTAATTGGCTCTATAAAGCCTGATGTTCAAATGGATCCGGTACGCCCTTTTGTGCTTCTTTTTAGAAACGCTAAGGTTGAAGTTTATAATGATTTGGACCCGGAACCGGCGACCGACATGATTTCTGTAAGGGAGTATGGTGAAAAAATTAAAAAGCTTTATCCTGATGGAATAACTTGCCAAATTGATCTCGAAAATAAGAAGCTCGGTAAATTGCCAGATATTGAAGGAGGCAGAATGGTTGTCGAAGTGAAAGTCAGGAGAGTTATTGAGGGGACTTTAAACGGAGAGAAATTTAGAAAATCCGAGAAGCTGATTTTTCTAATTGGATATGATTTTAGTGATGATAAGTATGAAAATTTCCTCATTCATGGCATTTCCCTGGTAACAGGGCATGAGCATGAACTGACAATGGCTTTTTCTCCGTCCTACACAATGATTAGTAATAAAAATATTTCGTCAGATTCGCGATTCGAAATTCCATGGGAACGGTCATGGAGAGCAGGGATAAATTATCAGTATATGGTAAACCAATCATGGGGTATTGGTACCGGTATCAACCTGCTTGTAAATACTCACAGTCTGCTCCTGGATAAAATTGATCCCTTAAAAGGACATGACCCTAATCTGACTGATATAAGATGGTCTGGGGAATTGACATATTTAGAGATCCCATTTTACGGATTATATCATTATCAACTAGGCAGGAGGATGATTGTTGAGGTTTGTGGTGGTGGGTTTGCCGGATACAGGATTTTTGAAGATATTCAAACTGAGGGAACTAATTTCCACAGTGGCGAGTTACTCACAGGAGTAGTTTCAGATCCTTTTAATTATGAAAATATTGTAAGTTATGACCTGGGAATTGAGATGACCTTCGGTTTAAAATGTAATTTGGGGAAACGATTTGGATTAATAGGACAACTGGGTTATAAGCAGGGCCTGGTTACCTTAGAGAAAAACTTAGGGATTGATTTGCCTTACCAAATATATCAGGGGCAATATAATCCTTTGTTTTACAAATCGGGTTCACCTGATTTTAGCCGGGCATGGTTACTTAAGATGGGCATAACATTTAGTATAAATGGTGATAAATACTATAATTAGATTATGAAGTTGAATTTCAGAAATTTTTACATTAAAATTCCTTTTGCACTGATATTGTTTGGCTTATATGGCTTAACTTCATGTACAAAAATTGATTCCCTTCCAATGTTGGAAATAGAAGTGGTAAACACTCTAAATGAACCGGTCCCTGGTGTTCTTCTGGGCTTGTTTGAAAGCCAGGAAGAGTGGAGTATGCACGAGAACCCTTTGCAAGCATGGAGAGAAACAGACGTTAAAGGGACAGCCCGTTACATCCATTTGAAAGAGGTGGTCTATTTTTTCTATGCTGATGGTGACAGTATTAGCAATATTGGACATGAAATAAAATTACTCGAGCCACTAGAATTAAATGAGAATAGAAAGATAACCATTACCGTTGAATGATTTTGAGAGGAAGCAAAATATTGTTTTTTATCTTGATGCTGATTAGCATTCACTTTGCCTGCGAGCGAATTGAGCCTGTTGATTACAAGGGAACAGGCGAGGGATTTGTTACAATTATAAATCCTGATGTTAAAAATTTAAGCAACACAGAATTCAAATATCTTGGTGTTCTGGATGAGAAACATGTTTTTGAAATTCTTTCAGAGGTGCATCTACCTGTGGTTGGTGATATTTTTTATTATAGTGATAGCCATAATAGAATTTTTGGAAAAATTGAAACTCTGATTAATGATGCTAATACCTTAAGGGTAAGTATCTCAAGTGTCAGCCTGAATGAAGTTTTTGACTTCTTGTCATTTTCTTGTGATCTTAGCAATTTAGAGCCGGATAGCACTTATATCGACCCCAGGATAAAAATTGATTCTGATACTTTGATTTTCGATCCATTGGAAATTTTGTGGGACAGAGGTAATAATATATGGGGCCTTTTGAACCTGGATAGCCTTAAGATTTATAACGAACCTGCTGGAAACGAGCAGTTCTTTATGGGCCCGTTTTGGGAAAATGGTGTGGTGACAAAAAGAATAGATCTTGAGTATATCCTGGATAGCAAGTTAGATGTCCATATAAAGGTCCTTGGGAAAGGTGGTTTTATTGTTCAGGACAGTATGAAAATCAGGGAGAGAAGGATAGGTCCATTTTTTGCTGATGCCTTCCCGGTAGACTTTATAATTGAGGAGTGGCTGTATATCAGGATTAATTCATCAGGAGATAATAGTTTTGAAGCTGGCATCGGATCGGAAGGGACATTGCAAATTGAGGCAGGATATCAACAGGAAAAGGTTTGGGATTTTAACTCTGTGCTAGTAAACCCAAAAGATGTTGTCAGGGAAATTATCTGGAACAAAAAACACTCCTTCTTTACTTCCATTAGTCTGAAAACAAAATTAACTCCAGTATTTTGCGGTCAGCCAAGCCTGGAAATTATCTCGTCAGATGACTGGACTTTCAATGGCAATGTTGATTGGCCTGATTGGGATTACTCTATCCATAAAGATTATGGTACAAGTTTGGTCTCAGAACAAAAACTTTTTTCAGATCTTCATTTAGGAAATTTTATTGATCAGGAATCTTCTCGTTTGTTGGAAGATGGAAATGGTCAACTTGAGAATAATGCTCCCGTTCCTGTTTTTTCAGTTAGTTCTACTTCAGGTAATACAGAAACAAATTTCTCTTTCAATGCTGAGAACTCCTATGATAAGGAAGATGAATCTTCACTTTTGGAAGTTAGATGGGATTTCAATGGAGATGAGATATGGGATACGAATTATAGTGTGACAAAACAAATTGATCATATTTTCCAAATACCCGGTAACTACACAGTTGTTCTTGAGGTAAAGGACTCTCAAGGGCTGACCGCCAGACTTCCAAAAAGTGTTAATGTTCATGCTGTTTCTTCAGCACCTACAGCATATTTTACTGTTTCGCCTGAGTCGGGGAGGACATCAGATCCATTTTACTTTGATGCATCAGGCTGCTGGGATAGTGAGGATAATGTTAGTCAATTGAAGGTCCGTTGGGACTTCAATGGTGATGATATTTGGGATACACAGTTTTCAACTAAAAAACTGGAAATCAGGGGTTTTCCAGTGCCTGATACATATGTTGTGAAGCTTGAAGTGAAAGATACTGAAGGATTAACAGCATCAACTTCCAGGATTATTGAGGTGGAAGCAGCTAACATAAAACCAACTGCTATTTTTACCGTTTCACCGGAAGAGGGCGATATCAATACCTTGTTTAGTTTTGATGCAAGTGAATCGAGTGATGTTGAAGATGATGCAAGCCTGCTGAGAGTTAGATGGGATTTTGAGAATGATGGTGTGTGGGATACAGAGTATCGAACAATCAAGACAATAAGTCACAGGTTCCCAACGGCTAATTCATATACTGTACTACTGGAAGTTATTGACACCGATAATTACCCAAATTACTTTTCTAAAACTATTAAAGTCAGCAATCCAAATACACCTCCTGTTGTTGACTACACAATATCTCCAACTACAGGTGATACTACTACCTTATTTACATTTGACGCCCGTATTACTGTGGATCTGGAGGATACAATAGAGGAATTAGAGTTCAGATGGGATTGGGAAAATGATGGAATCTTTGATACTGAGTATTCCTCATCCCCAATAATTGAGAAAGTTTTTGAAAGTGCTGGTATTAAGCTTATTAAGTTAATGGTTCGGGATAGTGGAGGACTAACTGGCACAAAAACCAGATTGATGACAGTTGAATAGAAATCTCTAGTCAATTTTGCTCAGAATAGGATACTCAGCCCTTCTTAACAATCTGATCAGGATAATTCCTGATGTGAAAACTGCTGAGAACGGAATTGCCTGGGGTAGAAGCCAGAAAAACAAAACAAACAGGACATTTTATTAATGTGTGTATGTAGTAAAAGTTATCATATTGAAATATTCATTAATATATTGTGGTTGTAATATCGATAACAAAACTGAACTTTTTTTGCAGTGCCTTTCTTTGTGTTATATACTTTT
>CAYXQX010000032.1:10598-16458 GCA_964467485.1 uncultured Porphyromonadaceae bacterium
CCAGAAAAACAAAACAAACAGGAGCCTTATTGGATCCATTATACGGGCGTAAGTTCTGACAATTTTGTTGGCTCTTTTTATCCAGATTGTAAAAGCAAGAAGAAGATGAAACGGAAAGGCCCAGACCAGATTCATGTTCTGATGTAAAACCAAATGCAATGAACTTGTCCAGGTGAATATCATCAATATACCCAATAGGCCTGAAATTAGGAAAATAAAACTGTCGATAAACCAAAAATTCTTTCTTCTTTTTATCTCTAAATATGTTAGGACCATTGTTAAAAGTAGAATTACCGGAAGAATAAAGTTAGGGTGAGTAAGAAAGGACTTTTTGCTTTCATCACCTTTTGGTAGAAACATTGTTTGAGTATTTCTAACAAGAGATTCACCTTCAGAATTTAGTGCAAGGTCGAACCAGTTGAACATAAAATCAGGAAGATACATCTGGTCCCAAGGAGTAGCATCGTGATCTGTTTTGTAACCCAGTAAAATAAACTCACCCTGCATCAGCCATGGACTTGGTGATAGGTATGGAACCATCATTGATCGATAACTATGCCTGGGTTCTGATTCTTCCGCTATGGAATACCGACCGGAAGTTGCTTCCCAAACAATATCTCGTATAAGAGAGGAGCAGTTCTGAAACAGAAAATCATAACGATAGTAACGATTTTCGGGTTTATAGTTGTCCTCTAGTTTTTTATAAAGAATTAGCTTTTCGGCATCAGTTAAATTTAATTCCTGAGCTTTGATGAACCGGTTCTCTTCTTCATATTCATCATGAAAATTAAGATAATTGGTTATCGATAATCTGTAGTTTGCTGTACCTTTTACAAATTGAAAATAGAAATCATTGGAGTAGAATTCAAAAGTACCATAATTATATACCCGGTCAATACCTACCTGTGGGTCGAAAACCCAAAGTGCACTGTGGCCGAATTTGGACCATACAGCTTCACCTGGTCCGCAGGTCAATAAGCTTATTTTAGCCCTTTGGCTTAATTTCTTAACCTGAGCTTTGCCGGCTGCCAATGGTAAAGTGGATATTAACAGTAATATTGTCAGGGTCTTAAGTCTCATATCACGTGGCTTTTATGCAAAGATGACCAATTTTAAGATTCTATTAAAACTTAATATCTTTAATGATTGGTTAAATATGATCTTTTTAGAGGACTTAATTATTTGATCAATTTTGATCTATCACTAAAACTCAATATTAATTTAAACTTAATCTAATGAATAAAAGTGTATCCCGAAGAAATTTCCTAACTCGGACAGGTCTTGCTACGGCAGGAGTGATGGTTGTACCACGGCATGTATTGGGTGGGGCTGGTTATACGGCTCCCAGTGATAAATTGAATATTGCAGCAATTGGAGCAGGTGGTATGGGAGCAGGTAACACAAATAATTGTGCTGCTGAGAATATTGTAGCTCTTTGTGATGTTGATTATAACAGGGCTGCCGGTCAGTTCAAAAAATATCCCAAGGCTAAGCAGTATAAGGATTTTCGGGTGATGCTTGAAAAGCAGAAAGATATTGATGCCGTTATTGTTGCTACTCCTGATCATGTACACGGTATTGCTGCCCTTACAGCTATGAAACTAGGGAAACATGTATATGTGCAGAAGCCATTGACTCATAATGTGTATGAAGCCAGAAAGCTTACCGAAGCAGCTCATAAATACAATGTGCTTACTCAGATGGGTAATCAGGGTAGATCTGGGGAAGGTACCAGAAGACTTGCGGAGTATATTTGGTCAGGAGCTATTGGTGAAGTAAGGGAGGTTCATAGTTGGACCAACAGGCCGGTATGGCCTCAAGGTATCGACAGGCCTACTGAGAAACATGATATTCCTGATACTTTAGATTGGGATCTATGGCTAGGACCTGCTCCAGAGCGTCCCTACCATCCAGATTACCTTCCTTTTAATTGGAGAGCCTGGTATGACTTTGGTGCAGGTGCACTTGGTGATATGGGATGCCATGTATTAGATCCTGTTTTTCATGCCCTTAAACTGAAGTACCCAATGTGGGTTCAGGGTAGTCATAGTTATGATGTGAAGGAGATGTGGAAGAGATTTGACAATCAGGAAACATATCCAAGAGCTTCGATGATAACCTATCGTTTCCCGGCTCGTGAAGGTATGCCTCCTGTAACACTCAAGTGGTACGATGGTGGAATACTTCCTGAATGGCCAGCTGAACTTGATGGTGCAAAAATTCCTATGGGCGGTGGATCAATGTTTATTGGTGATAAAGGTGTCATTATTTGTGGTACCTATGGAGGTGATGTTCAAATGTTCCCGGATGAGAAATTTATGGAATACAAGGATGTACCTAAAACTCTCAAAAGGATTGAAGGCGGCCATGAGCAGAATTGGATAGATGCTTGTAAGGGTGGCGAAGCAGCTTGCTCTAATTTTGATTATTCAGGACCATTAACCGAAATGGTGCTGATGGGTAACCTGGCAATAAGAGTTCCTGGAACCAGACTGTTATGGGATGGTAAAAACATGAAGGTAACCAATCATGAAGGAGCTAACCGATTCATAAGACGGGAATACAGAAAAGGCTGGGAAGTATAGATCTTAGATAAAGTCTTTAAAATAAATACATTATGAAGAAGATCCTGGTTCTTCCATTTATTCTTGTGCTCTTTTTTTCGTGTGAGAAAAACCTGGAAGTAAATATCGTTCAGCTGAGAACTGAATATCTGGAGAACCCCTTGTCTATCGATCTGGAGAACCCCAGATTTTCCTGGGTAGTGGAATCAAGAGATTCAGGATTTGTGCAACATTCCTATAAAATTATTGTGTACAAATCTCCCGGTAATCAAAATGATAAGGTGGAGGTGCAGTGGAGTTCACCTAAAACAGTTTCAAATTCAAGTAACCAGATCTTTTATAATGGTGATAAATTTGAAGCAAATACAAGTTATGAATGGGCAGTTATGATCTGGGATGTGGAGGGAGCCCAGTCGCAATGGAGCAAACTGGCTCATTTCCATACAGGCCTGGGTACCGATTGGCAGGCTAACTGGATAGGAAAGGAGATAGATACCAGACCAAAAAATGATTTTTCAATTCCTCCATCACCACTACTTAGGAAAACTTTTAATTCAGATATGACGATTGAGAAAGCCATATTATTTTCATCTGCCAAGGGTATTTACAATGCTTACTTAAATGGAAATAAAATAGGAGCTGATGTATTTGCCCCCGGATGGTCTGATTATCATAAGAGGATTCAATACCAGGCTTATGATCTAACAGAAATGATTGAAAATGGCGACAATTGTCTTTCAGTTATTTTGTCGGATGGATGGTATGCCGGCCGCTTGGGCCCAATAGATTTCGGATGGGATGAGTATCCCTGGAGAGGCTATTATGGGAGGGATTTGCGGTTTATCGGACAGTTGGAGATTTGGTATGCTGATGGGACAAGAGATTGTGTTTGCAGCGATGAGTCATGGAAACTGAATGATGATGGCCCTTTTCGATCAGCAGACCATTTTATAGGTGTGACTTATGATTTTAATTTTGAGCAAGAAGGATGGCAGTCACCGGATTTTAATGATTCGGAATGGATGCCTGTTGCTGTTGAGCATGATTCAAAAGACCTGTTGGTTTCACAACCCGATCAGCCTGTAGAGATAATAAAAGGAATAAGCCCGATAGGATTAAGTGAGCCACAAGAAGGGGTCTATGTTGTTGATATGGGACAGAACATGGTGGGGTGGGTTAAAGCTTACCTGACAGGTTCTCAAGGTGATACCATTATTTTGAAACATGGTGAAATGTTAAGGGACGAGGGTGTCGTTTACCGCGAGAATCTTAGAAATGCTCCGCAGATAGATAAGTACATTATTGGTCCAAGAGGTGAGGGGCAGGTGGAACCACTATTTACCTTTCATGGTTTTAGATATGTTCAGTTCGAAGGCTTGTCAGAACCCCCATCTTTAGAGAGTATTACGGGTATAGTTGTTGCTTCTGCTGCACCTGAAGTTAGCACTTTCTCTTGCTCCAATCCAATGCTTAATAAATTATGGGAGAACATTAGGTGGACCCAATGGGGAAATATGGTTTCTGTTCCTACCGATTGTCCTCAACGATCTGAAAGAATGGGGTGGATGGGTGATGCTCAGGTTTTTGCGCAAACTGCTATTTATAACCTGGATATGTCATCATTCTATACCAAATGGGGCTATGATGTTATGGATGCCCAGTTTGATAGCGGTGAATTCTCCGATGTCTCACCCCGAGCAATGCCTTGGGCTCCCAGATTTTGGAACGCACCGGGATGGGCAGATGCCGGTCTCATCATTCCCTGGAGATTATATGAGAATTACGCTGATCTGGAAGCACTGAAAAGGCATTACACGTCAATGAAAATATATGTCGATAGAATTTATGAAACAAATCCTGATCTGATATATTTAAATACACGTTCACATCAGTATAATGACTGGCTGAATGGGAATACAATAATTTCAGAGGATTATCCAAAAACAGGAGGTGAAATTCCCCGCCCGGTTTTTAATACAGCATTTTTTATCCGTTCTACCAGGATTCTAGCCGAATCAGCTCACCTGCTTGGCAAAGAGGACGATGCAAAAGAGTATTTTGATTTAGCCAGCAGAGTAAATAGTAAATTTCTGGAAGATTTTGTGGATGAGGATGGTATAATATTGGGTGATACGCAAGCAGGCTACGCAATAGCCCTCAGCTTTAATCTTCTGCCTGAACCAATGAAACAACTTGCTGTAAAGCATCTAATAAGAACTATTCAGGAATATGACAATCGAATGTCAACCGGGTTTATTAGTACTATTTGTATGATGAACGAGCTTAGTCGAAATGGCTACCACGAGTTAGCTTGTCAACTGGTTGAGTCGCATCGTATGCCTTCATGGGGCTACTCAATCGATCAGGGTGCAACAACCATTTGGGAAAGATGGGATGCTTATGTTAAGGGCAGGGGATTTCAGAATGCCGGTATGAACTCATTCAACCATTATACCTTTGGGTCGGTTGGCGAGTGGATGATGAAGCATCTTCTGGGAATTCAGCCTGATGACAAAAGCCCGGGGTGGAGGAATTTTATCCTGGAACCAAAGCCTGGAGGAACGATAAGCTGGGTGAAAGGTAATTATAATTCTATCAATGGTCCGATAAAAATGGAGTGGTCCCAGAGAGATAATAAGCTGGATATCAGTTTTTCAATACCATCTAACACCACTGCCGATTTTATTTTACCATCAGGATATTTAACAAGCGTAACAATAAATGGAAACCATATTACTCCACCCGTAAACAGAAAAATAAAATTAGGATCAGGCAATTATGAGGTGAATATGATAAGCTTGTAGGGACGCATAATTGCGTCCGTTAAAAAAACGAAATTGTAGGGACGCATAATTGCGTCCGATTAAAATATCAGTTATGAAAATTAAATCAGGATTATTAGTAATTGCAGTTTTATCAGGCTGTTTAGTCAATTCTTTCGCTCAGCGAACCCCAACCCCGGAGCTCACCCTCGAAAACATCTTTGGAGGAGCATTCGGACAAGAGGGTTATGGCCCTGTGAGGTGGCTTGTGGATGGAGATGGTTATACAACGCTGGAAAGAAGTAAATCAGTTAAGGGAACTGATATAGTAAAGTATGATGCCAAAAGCGGGGATAGAAGTATCATGGTTGATGCGGCAAAATTGATACCGGCTGGAGAAGAAAATCCATTATCAATAAGGGATTATATTTGGTCGCCCGATAATTCTAAACTCATGATTTTTACCAATACCAGAAGGGTATGGCGCCGACATACAAGAGGCGATTACTGGGTTTTGGATTTAGCAAGTGGTGA
>CAYXQX010000033.1:0-11955 GCA_964467485.1 uncultured Porphyromonadaceae bacterium
TTTGATCTAAGAGTCTTCCAGAATCCAACAGGTCGGGATTTTAGCCGCCTGCATGTGTAGTGTGATATTATTTATTTGTAAATTCTAAAGCAATGAATTACGAAATTGAAAGGAAGTTCCTGGTCAAGGATCAATCATGGAAGGAGGGTTTGAACGAAGCTGACTCAAGTTTTATTCAGCAGGCATATCTCTCGGTTTATCCTGAGCCTACGGTGAGGGTTAGAGCGAAGGATTCCCATGCCTGGCTAACCATTAAAGGTAAGTCGGAGGGTATCGGAAGACCAGAATACGAATATAGTATACCAGTTCAGGAAGCCATGGAATTGATTAAGATGGCTGTTTCTGCGATAGTTTTGAAGAGAAGATATGAGGTGAAATATCAGAATAAACTATGGGAGATTGACGAATTTTATGGTGATAATGAAGGATTGATTATTGCTGAGATAGAGTTGGATAAAGAGGATGAGAAGTTTGAGGCTCCTGCATGGGCCGGAGAAGATGTGAGTATGGATCCCAGATATAAAAATTTTTTCCTGGCCAGTAATCCTTTTAAATCCTGGAAGTAAATGGTGCAAATGAGGAAATACAAACATGTTGCCTTATTGCAGTTTATCAGGCGGAGGATTTCTTGCCTGTTGGTGTTTTCCTTTGTTCTTTTGGTAAGCTCTTGCGGTATTTTGGGGCCTCCTGCTCTGGAAACCAGGCCGGTACCTTTGTATAATCCCGGCAAAACAACCCTTCACCCCGATTATACTGTTTATCATAGCGATAAAGTAGAAAGCACCTTGTTTTTTCGCGTTTTTTGCAGAGAGCTATTATTCAATCAAGCTAATCCTGAGAATGAAAACAGAGCAAAGATCAGGATTGATTATAAACTTTACAGTTCTTATGCTGAGCAGAAAATGGAGTCCTCAGGAACAAGGGAGTTCAGTATAAACAGGGGAAAAGACCGGGATGTATTCATTGGTAATATTAAAATGCTGGTAGATGATGGCAAGAGCTATTTTCTTGAATTAACACTGACAGATATCCAAAGGGAAAAGAGCAAAACAGATTTCTTATTTGTGGATCGTTATAGTGAGCAATCACAGCAAAATTATTTGGTTCTATCCTATCCTGGTAATGAGGTAGGTATTGAAAAATTCTATTATCCTGATGAAAGGTTCAGGATTATCTCAAATAAAAACCTCACAGGCCGCATGCAGGTATCGTATTATAAGCCTGTCAAGGTGTTGCCTCCCCCGCCTTTTGTTACCAAAGATATAGGATCAAGGATTCTGTCTCCCGATTCTACCTGGGAAGTTAATTATGACCAGCAGACTCTTTTTCAGCTTGAAAGGCAAGGTGTTTATCAGTTTTTCTTGCCGAACGACAAGCTAAATGCATTGTATCTGACTAATATGGGCGACCATTTCCCCTACATTAACTCGGCAGAGGATATGGCTCCTCCATTACAATATATAACCACAAGTGAGGAGTATCAGGATATTGTGAAGGAGGGTGATCTTAAGGCAGCAGTTGATCGTTTTTGGGTTAAAACGGGGAAGGACTATGATAATGCACGTGAGTTAATCAAGGTTTTTTACAATAGGGTTCTTTTCGCAAACCTTTATTATTCAACAGACAGGGAGGGTTGGAAGACCGACAGGGGGATGATTTACATGCTTATGGGACCGCCTGCTATGGTTAAGAAGACAGAAACCAGAGAAGAATGGCATTATAAAAGTCAGGATAGCCGACGTCATTATAGATTTGAATTCTCACTGGAATCTGATCCAATAAAAGTTTATGATTTTGTATTATTACGGACAGAGAACCACCGCGAAGTGTGGAATGCTGCCGTACAAACATGGCGTAATGGCCGAATTTATAGTTTATGATAGAAAAACAAGATTTCTTATTTGGTCTGCATCCTTTAATTGAAGCAATACGCTCAGGTAAGGAGATGGATAAGATCCTTATTAAAAAAGGTCTTGCCGGTGAGTTATATCACGAATTAATGGGGCTGGTGAGAGAGTCGGGGATCCCTTATCAAGTTGTTCCTGTAGAAAAGCTAAACAGGTTAACACGCAAGAATCATCAGGGTGTAGTTGGTTTTGTGTCTTTAGTCTCGTATAGTCCAGTAGATGAGGTTATCCAGCGTGCTTTTGAAGCCGGGGAGAGCCCTTTGGTAATGATGCTCGATGGTATTACAGATGTAAGGAATTTTGGCGCTATAGCTCGATCCGCTGAGGTGGCAGGAGCTCATGCTCTCATCATCCCGGAAAAAGGGGGCGCTCAGATTAATGCTGATGCTGTTAAAACATCGGCAGGAGCACTTCTGAATATCCCTGTCTGTAGAGTGAGAAGTCTTGGTGATACGGCTAAAAGTCTTCAACGGTCAGGTTTAAGAATCGTTGGAGCATCAGAGAAAGCAGAAAAGCTATATCATGAAACAGATTTGTCGGGTCCTCTGGCCATTGTAATGGGATCAGAAGATACGGGAATATCTATTGAGATATTGAAGTTTTGTGATGAATTGATAAAGATTCCACAACACGGTAAGATAGAGTCCTTAAACGTATCTGCCGCCAGTGCTGTCTTAATTTTTGAGGCAGTTAAGCAGAGGTATCAGCAGGGCTAGTCTTGTTTGTCAATACCCGAATATCTGATTTTGGCATACACCAGATAGGTTGTTCCCAGTATATTAACAATATAGTTAAGCCATAAAGGCCATTGGAAATCTCCGTTGTTTATATTGTCTGCAGCAATATAGATGAACGTTAAAAATACTCCACCGCACCACATCAGGAGGAAAGACCAACTGAAGCTTGATACGTCATGGGATCGAAATGTTTTGTAAACCTGCGGAATGACACCAATGCTTAATATGATGTTGCCTATCCAACCTAATGAATCGAAGAATTGCATTTTTTCGGTTATTCGTTATTCGTTACTCGTTACTCGTTACTCGTTACTCGTTATTCGTTATTCGTTACTCGTTATTCGTTACTCGTTACTCGTTATTTGTTACTCGGTTTTCTCCAGCTCCTCGTTTGCTTGTTCCCACTGTTGCATCTCTTTTTCGAGGAGGCCTTTGAGTCTTCCGTATTCTCCGAATGGATCATCATCTCCTGTTATGGCTTCTGGGTTTGCCAATATTTCCACCAGTTCTTCTATTTTGTTTTCCAGATCATTGATAACTTCCTCGGATTTATTAATTCTTGTTTTGATCTTCCTGATTTTTTTCTCTAATCCTTTTTTCTCTGCATATTGGAGCTTGTTACCCGTTGGTTTTTCTTCCTTTTTCTTGCTTTGACTGATTAGGTTTTTTCTCTCAATATCCTTAAGGTTGTCGAGTCTTCTTTTTTTCAGGAATTCAAATATATCCCCTGTATATTCCTTGATTTTTTTGTTCCGGAATTCAAATATTTTGTCAATCAGCCCATCGAGAAAATCCCTGTCGTGTGATACAATAATCAGCGTTCCGTCATAATAACGTAAAGCATCTTTTAGGACTTGTTTGGATCTGATATCCAGGTGGTTGGTTGGCTCATCAAGAAGGAGTAGATTATATGGTTGTAATAGCATACATGCCAGGGCTAACCTGGATTTCTCACCTCCGGACAGAACGGAGACTTTCTTGTCAACATCCTCACCACTGAATAGAAAGGCGCCGAGAATATCTCTTATTTTTGTTCTAATATCGCCGATAGCTACATGGTCAATTGTTTCCAGGACAGTTTTTTCGGGATCTAGCAGATCGGCCTGGTTTTGGGCATAATATCCAATTTTAACATTATGGCCTATCTTGCAGGTGCCATCGAATTCTAATTCCTGCATGATAATACGTGAAAGAGTAGTTTTTCCTTCCCCGTTTCGGCCAATGAAAGCAATTTTCTCCCCTCTTTCTAATATCAGTTTTATTTTATCTAATACTTTCAGTGAGCCGAAAGATTTGCTTAGATCTTCAGCTTCTACAACAATAGTTCCTGATCTTGGTGCAGGTGGAAACTTGATATGGATTTTTGATCCGTCAATTTCATCTATTTCAATACGGTCCAGCTTGTCGAGCATCTTTATCCTCGACTGAACCTGAACAGATTTAGTGTTTTTATACCTGAATCTTTCAATGAACTTTTCTGTATCAGTAATCATTTTTTGCTGATTCTGATATGCTGCAAGCTGCTGTTCCCTCCTTTCGGCACGAAGGACAAGAAATTGTGAATATGGAACTTTATAATCAGACAACTTGCCCAGGGTTATTTCCACCGTTCGCTGAGTAACTCTGTCGAGGAAGGCAAGGTCGTGGGAGATTAGCAATACAGCTCCCTGGAAATCCTTCATATAATCCTCTAACCATTGTATGGATTCAATATCGAGATGGTTGGTTGGTTCATCAAGCAGCAGGGCGTCTGGTTTGCTCAACAATATTTTTGCAAGTTCTATTCTCATTCTCCAACCACCAGAAAATTCGGCTGTTGGTCTGGTGAAATCGGATCGTAAAAAACCCAATCCCATCAGTGTTTTCTCTATGTCGATATTCCTGTTTTGTCCTCCAAGAATTGTAAACCTGTCATTCTTGTCTGTCAACTCATGAAGAAGAGAGTTGTATTCATTCGATTCGTAGTCAGTTCTGTTGGCCAATTCAGAAGTAATTCTGTTAATGTCTTTTTCAACCTGAATTACTTCCTCAAAGGCTGATTCTGTCTCTTCCAGCACATTTCTGGAATCAGAAAAATCCATGTGTTGAGGAAGGTATCCTAACCTAATGTCTTTTGGCACAACCACATTGCCTCCGCTGGGAGGCATGAGTCCCATAAAAAGACGCAGAATTGTTGTTTTACCGGCTCCATTTTTGCCTGCTAGTCCAACTCGTTCCTTGGGGTTAACAATGAAACTGATCTCATTGAGCAGTATCTCGTTACCAAAACGTACGGATATCTGATTCAATGATATCATAAAAGAAAGTTTAATAATTCGTATTTGTATCCCCACATTAGGCCGTGCAGTGGTTCTGCTGTTTCCTTGGTTCCTTTAACACGAAAGGCCGGACCATCATATTCTTTTGTTATGATTTCCTTAACCTGATTTATTCTTTCCTGATATAGAGTTTTATTAATAGCTGATGGTCCGCCCCAGGCACAAATCAGATAATCTGATCGCTTGAGTAATTCTTTGAGATAAAAGTCATTTTCTTTGCCTACACCTGTGATGAGTTTATTTTCCTGCATCAACTGATGCAGCTCAACAGCATCAGTGGCTCTGTAAGCAAATAGATTATATATGTTTAGTGTTTTTACATCAGGAAATTTTTGCCATACATAGGTTTCAACCTTCCTGATGGTTGAATCGGAACGTCTTTCATCTGCCGAACTGGGGTTCTTTAAAATGACTGTAAGGCTTTTACTCCTTTCCTTATCAAGCAGGTTTATTATATAATTCATCCTGAGGGTGTAACGATGTTTTTTGTCAGATGAAAAATCTGCTTTAATACTGTCGATATCAATATTGATAAAGTGATCAACCTGTCTACCTAGCCTGGCCATATCTTTATTTTGAATTTTGACAAAAATAGACAATCTTCGGGTCTTTCAATAACTCAGATTGTGTTCCTTATGAGCCCTTATAAATCTAGACGGAAATTGTATTTTTGCATTTTAATAAATTTGATATAAAAACATTGGGTAAAAGAAGAAAATATCCATTCCTGGAGGATTTGCTGATTACAGGAATTGGCTCTGATGGCAAAGCTCTTGCAAGGGTCGATGAAAAAGTTGTGTTTGTTCCTCTGGTTGTTCCGGGCGATATTGTTGATGTTCAGGTTGTAAGGAAGAGGAAGTCCTTCATGGAAGGCCGACTGGTAAAGATTAAAAAATACTCCTCTCTCAGACAAAAACCTGTATGCGATTATTTTGGTGTTTGTGGAGGATGTAAGTGGCAGATGCTTCCTTATGAGGAACAATTGAAAGTAAAGCATCAGCAGGTTATTGACCAGCTTAGCCGTATAGGGAAATTTGAGCTTCCTGAGATCAGGGAAATACTTGGTTCGGAAAAATCTGAGTTTTACCGGAATAAGCTGGAGTTCACCTTTTCAAACAAGAGGTGGCTCACAGAAGATGAGTTGAGAACCGATAAGGAGTACGAACACAGGAATGCGCTTGGCTTCCATGTACCTGGTCTTTTTGATAAGGTTGTAGATATTGAAAAATGCTGGCTTCAGGAAGAGCCATCCAATCAGATCAGGAATAAAGTTAGGGAATATGCCCTAGAGAACTCACTTGAGTTTTTCGACCTTAGAGGGCAGCATGGCTTTTTAAGGAATCTGATTGTCAGAACATCTTCCAATGGCGAAATCATGGTTATTGTTTCCTTCTTCAGGGATGATAAAGAGGATATTGATAAGCTATTATCATTTTTGGATAAGGAGTTTCCGATGATTACCTCTCTACAGTATGTTGTTAATAGCAAGGCAAATGACACCATTCTGGATCAGGATATTATAGTATTTAAAGGAAACGATCATATTGTGGAGGAAATGGGTGAGTTGAAATTCAAAGTCGGCCCAAAATCTTTCTATCAAACAAATTCTGCTCAGGCGGAAAGACTGTATCAATGCGCTGCAGAATTTGCTGAGCTAACAGGCAGTGAGGTGGTTTACGACCTATACACCGGGACTGGAACAATAGCTAATTACCTGGCCGGGAGCTCCAAAAAAGTGATAGGCGTTGAATTGGTGCCAGAGGCAATTGAGGATGCTAAAATGAACTCTGAGCTAAATGGGATCACCAATACGGTTTTCGAGGTGGGTGATATGAAGGATGTAATGAATCAGGAATTTTTTGATGCTAATGGTAAACCGGATGTTGTTATTCTGGATCCACCGAGAGCAGGACTTCATGAGAAAGTTATTACTGGCTTACTGGAAGTTGAACCCGAAAGAATTGTTTATGTTAGCTGTAATCCGGCAACTCAGGCTCGTGATGTAACTCTTTTGTCAGAGAAATACGAGGTCCTGGAAGTTCAACCAGTAGATATGTTTCCACACACTCACCACGTAGAAAACGTAATGAAGTTAAGACGAAAAAACCCACAACCCACAACTCATAACTCATAATTCAAACCTCAATGAGTAATTTTTCAACTGTTTTCAAGAAATTCCCATCATCATTCTGGTGGGCTAATACAATGGAATTATTTGAGCGTTGGGCTTGGTATGGACTGTTTATCCCCCTGCCTTTGTACCTGACTGGATCGGCGGAAACTGGTGCTCTGGGCTTTACCCAGGTGCAAAAAGGCACCTTAATGGGTGTTGTCACAGCCATATTGTATCTCCTTCCAACTATAACCGGTGCTATTGCCGATAAATTTGGATTCAAGAAAACGCTTATAGTGGCTTACTTAGTTCTTGCTTCTGGTTATTTCGTTATGGGAAGGGTCGAATCGTATCATATTGTTTTCCTTGTATTCCTTTGGGTTGCACTCGGGGCTGGATTGTTCAAGCCGGTTATTCAGGCTACCATTGGCAAAACGACAGATTCAGAGACTTCTTCGATAGGATTCGGGCTTTTCTATATGATTGTTAACATTGGTTCATTTATCGGACCAATCGTGGCTTCAATACTTAGAGGTTTCGACTGGAGTTATTTGTTTACGATGTCGTCAATCGCTATACTGATTAACCTGGTGATTGTACTTATATTTTTCAAAGAACCTCAACAGGAAAAGAATAGCGAGCCTCTCGGCAAAGCAATAATTACAATTCTTAAGAATATCCGATTGGCGTTGAGCGACCGTAAGTTGTTGATATTCCTTATACTGATGGTTGGTTTCTGGACCATGTACAACCAGTTATTCTATACCCTGCCGGTTTTTATTGAACAATGGGTACACACAGAAACTATGTTGGAATCTATAAATAGTTTCTGGCCATGGCTTGCTCAAGCAGTGGATACTCAAAATAATGGTACTGTTGCAGCTGACATGATAATCAACCTTGACGCTTTTTTTATTGTATTGTTCCAGATTCTGGTTTCAGGTTTCGTTATGAGATATAAGCCATTAACGGCTATGATTAGTGGGATTTTTATTTGCTCAATAGGTATTTCTCTCACATTGTTGACTCAAAATGGATTCTTCCTGATTTTGTCTCTGTTTATTTTTGCCGTTGGAGAAATGTCATCCTCACCAAAAACATCGGAATACATTGCCCGGATTGCTCCTCCAGACAAGGTTGGGCTATATATGGGCTGTTCATTCTTACCATATGCCGGAGGCAATTTTTTTGCCGGCCAGATTTCAGGTGGTGTATATCAGAACATGTCAGATAAGATCAGTCTGTTGCAAAAGGAGGTAGCAGCACAAGGACTGGATATTCCATCAATAAGTGAATCGTTTACTCAAAATGACTATATCAATCGGGCGGCAGAATTGATGGGAATGAACCGGCTTGAATTAACCGATCATTTATGGCAAACCTATAACCCGGCAAAGATCTGGACTGTTGTTTTTGCTATCGGTATAACTACTGTTATACTATTGTTTTTGTATGATAAGCTTTTGTTGAAGAGTAAGGCAGTTAACTAGCTGTTATTGGATAAATCCTGTTTTTATATTCAATTTAGGAACAATTGGATGAGTGTCAGTAACCAGACAGAAACTCAGGTCTTTTGAAAAGCCATTGTTTTCCAGTACTTTGTAGTGTTTGCAGGTGCTTAAATATTTCTGAACATCATTTTTTCCAGAGCTCCAGGTATTCTTTGCAAGTAAACATAAGTCGTCCATATTTATAGCTGATATGGAGTTCAATTTGGAAATTATGCCACCGGCACATAGAAAATCATCCATAGAAAATTCTCCTTTGGTACCAGAACATATGATATGGATAGGGTTTGTAGAATTTGAAAGGAAACTTACAATGGCTGACATATTTATCATAGAAGCAATAATAACCTGATCAGCTTCCATGGCTTTTGAAAGGGCTTTTGTTCCATTCGTGGTTGTTAGTATTATTCCTCTGCTACGAACCTTAATGGAAGTATACTCCAAAGGGGAGTTTCCGTTTTCAAATCCACTGATCTTAACTGCGTCTCTTTCCCCACCTAAAATGGCATCTGGGAATTCAAGCTTTCGCTTTTTGGCTTCATCAATATTACTAACCGGTAGAACCCATTTGGCGCCATTACCTATTGCAGTAATAATTACTGTTGTTGCTCTTAGAACATCAATAACGACTGTTGTCGTTCCTTTAATTTGTGATTTTTTAACCTGTCCGGCGGTTAACGATAGACTAATTTTATTCATTTCTACGAATTTGAGAAACATCTAATTCAATACAATTATCCCATGGCATCATGGAATTGAACAGACGTATTTTTGAGTAATTATTTAAATTTTCTTCCTTGATCTCACCAATTTGAATTAGCCCTGCATCAAGTAACAGAGCTCTCTGGGTACCTTCAAGCATGGGTGCAGCTGGAGTAAGCCAATTGTCCCCTTTTTTCAAAGCAACATTTGTGTAGGAGGTATCTGTCAGATATTTGCTTTGGGTAAATAGAACCTCCGTATTTTTTTCATTAGGATTAATTAAAGCCTCAAAAACAGATCGGTTTGAATATTTTAGATCATATCTGATTTCTGGCTTTTCGATTAACAATAAGTGACTGATTTGTCTTTTCCGATAACTTTCAATTTTTAATTTGAATTTATCGTATGAATATAATAATCTACACTTAAATAAGCCTTCTTCATGTTGTTCTGTAACTCTGATTATTTCATTTATCGGTGGTATATGTCTTTTACCAAATAGCAATCCCAAAGATCTATCCATCCTTTTCTCATGGTAGGCTAAATTCATCAGCTTACCATTCTCCAGCCTTATGGTTTCAAGTAATGGGTACATAAACCTTATCAATTAATTCCTGATATTCTTTTTCTGCCTTGCTTCTGAACGTTATTCCGCCACCGCTTTTAAATATTAAATTCTCACCCATTTTTTCCACATAACGTATCATAATTGCACTATCCAGATTCTCTCCATCAAATACCCCAAAAATGCCTGTGTAATAAGATCTCGAATACTCTTCGGCATTGATCAGTATGTCAATAGTTTTTTCTTTTGGAGCTCCTGATATTGATCCTGCAGGTAGGAGGGTGGATAAAATATCACCCAGCCGACATCTGTAATCATCTGGTAAAATACCCGAAATCTCCGAACTGGCCTGTAGAATATTCTTATCATTTGTCCTGATTTTATCAATGTACCTGAATCGATCAACGCTGACTTTACGGGCAACGATGCTAAGGTCATTCCTCATAAGGTCAACAATAGTATTATGCTCTGATATTTCCTTTGGGTCGTTCAAGAGGGTCTCCCTGGCATCGGGTATGTCGGCATCAATTGTACCTTTCATTGGGAAAGTTGATATTCTATTTCCATTTATCCTGATGAAAGATTCCGGTGAAAAAACCACAAAGTTATTCTTGTAGAAAAGCTTATATGGTGCATGAGCCATAAAATACAAACCCCTAAGGTCTAACTCAGTTTCCACTCTGGTCGGTTGAGTGAGGTTGATCAGATAGGTGTCTCCATTTTTAATATGCTCCATCACAATATCAAACTTCAGCTTATAATCTGAGTAGGGTATTGGATGTTTTTTAAATGTTATATTTTCTGAAACATCAAGATTATCAGGCTGATGCGTACTGTCCGGGGTTTCAAAAAAAACATCATCTGGTAGTTTATCCAGCTCGTGAACAAGAGGTTTTTTACCTTCAAAATCAATGATAAATAAAAATGCCTGGCCATTTTTGCCGAGTGCATTTATTTTATTGATATAGGATTTGTTATGAATCATGTTCAAGCATTACCTTTACAAAGGTAAAATAAAGTAATATTAAAAGTAATGGCAAGACGGGAACCTTTTTCAAATTCAAAACGAGGGATGCGGGGAAATCATCAATCGAGGAGTGGTAAAACAGTGTTTTATTCAATAATACTCCTTGTGGTAATGGTAATTATGATAGGTCTTGGACGAATTAACAAACGACAGGGTGAAACAAAAAAAACAGATAAAGCAATGTTTTCAAATCCTTTACCGAATAGTGGTTTCACCAAAGAAGGTGAATTGGAATTATTTAATTCTGATGAAAAATTAATAGTGAAGCTGGATATCGAAATAGCAGATGATGATGCCCAAACCACTAAGGGCTTGATGTATAGGAGGTCGATGGAGGAGAAGCAGGGCATGCTATTTATCTTCCCAAGTATTGAAGAACGATCCTTCTGGATGAAAAGCACTTATATACCATTAGATCTTATCTTCCTGGATGAGAATAAAGTAATCGTCCATATTCACGAAAGTGCACAGCCCAAATCAGAAACATCGCTCCCTTCCATAAGGCCGGCCAAATATGTGCTTGAAGTTAATGAGGGCTTCAGTGCGAGGTACTTTCTGGAGGTTGGGGGGAGGATGGCCTTCGTGCGGACTTACTAGTTGCGTGTTGCGTGTTGCAAGGCACCGTCCCTACGGTTTTTTATTTTTTTCAAGGTGGTGCGACATAAGGCCCACATAAATATTCAATATCCCTATGATCAGGAATATTGGAAGTATAGGGCTGGGAAAGATCTTGCCATGGATAATGGCGAGGATCACATAGAATACAATTACCACTATTCCGCCGGCGATTTCATTTTGATAGGACCAAACGATACCAAAGAACATAATTAGGATGCCAAAAAAGATGAATGACTCTTCGAGGGTCATGCTTATCAGCCTGTCGAGGCCGCCTTGCCCTACCGACATCAGGAGCATTACCATAAAGAGGATGGGACTGACACCACGGGTAATCCCCTTGATCAGTTTAAGCATCTTTTCATCTTGCTCGAGGTTTTTCTCGTCCCTGGTCTTGTTTGTCATTTTGTTTTATTGACGAGTTCTCTGATGCCTGATACTATCATTAGTTCCGTTTCGCCAT
>CAYXQX010000033.1:11965-16083 GCA_964467485.1 uncultured Porphyromonadaceae bacterium
ACTTCCATTGCTCAGGTGCTGACTGATATTTACTGTTGTTTTCAAGTGCTTGCATTCCAATAAATGCCATTGTTTTCAGGTTCTCAGCAAGTGGTTTTATCTCATGTAAAACCAGGTTGTTATCTATTATAACGCTAAGATTTTGATGATTCTTGTACCAGAGTTCGCATTGCTGTTTGATCAACACCAGATCTTTCTCTTTACTGTCTTCTGTGATATTTTTAACTGCCTGATTAAAATCTCTGGCTGTTTTTGCATCCGGACGAGTGGCATCAATAAACCGGGTGTAAGGCATTAATGCATTTACCTCGCTGAGGGCATTTCTTTTATACCCTTTTACCGGTTCAGTGATATCGGCAAGTATCCTTAATTCATTCACACCATTACCACCACATAAGCGCCTTAAAAACATTTCATAGTTTTTCTCGTGGGTCAGGCCCAATTCCTCCAGTTGGAGGCTTATCAGGTCCATTCTGGCATACATGCTTTGTACATCTCTTACATCAGCCGGGCTCCATAAACGTTCAGCTATTACTGCCGTACGGGGCCATATCCTACCATCAATGGTTTCGGGTGTCACCTGTTCTCCCCACATAGTAGCTTCTCCTCCTAAAACAAGTTTTGCCTCCTCTTTTGTAAGTCCGAGATCATCAGGCAAGGGATCATTCAAATAATGGAAAGAGGCAGGTTGGATCAGGTCTATATAGTAACCGTTGCTGAGCATTACAGGATATCCGGCTTTGGCAGCAGCTGCCAGGCCTTTTTGACCTCTCCAGCTCTGGATAACAACATTTTTGGGAATATTTGGGTGCTGGATCTCATCCCAGCCAAGCATCTTTTTATTGTTAGCACTTAATATTTTGTACACCTTTTGGTTGAACATGGCCTGCAATTCATGATTGTCCTTGATACCATTTCCCTTCATAAATTTCTGGATATGCCCGGCTTGTTTCCAGTGCTTGCCGTTGTTTTCGTCACCACCAATATGGATGTAGTCGTCGATGAACAAGGCTGACATTTCAGTTAAAAAGGCATCCAGAAAGGTGTATGTGCTTTCTTTAGTTGGATCTAAAACAGGATCCATGACTCCCCATTCACGCTCAATTGAATATTCACCCTCAAGGGTTGCCAGCTCTGGATAGCCAACCAGCCATGAAGTTGCATGTCCCGGGATGTCAAACTCAGGAACCACGCGGATCCCTCTGTCAGCAGCATAAGCAATAATATCTTTCATCTGCTCCTGAGTATAATAATTTCCTTCGCCACCCATCTCATGAAGCTTAGGGTAAACTTTTGACTCAATTCTGAATCCTTGGTCGTCCGTCAGATGAAGGTGAAGTACATTCATCTTAACAGCTGCCATCCCATCAATATTTCTTTTAATCACCTCAACAGGCAGCCAATGCCTGGCAGGGTCGATAAGTAGCCCTCTCCATGGGAAGCGTGGGCTGTCATTGATTTCCACTCCTGCGAAAAAGTAAGCTTCACTATTGTTATCCAAGCACTGGATCAGTGTTTCCAACCCTCTTATGGCACCATAACTGGTTTGTGCCTGCAGTTTAATATATTCTTCACTCACGGTAAGCTTATACGATTCATCAACACCTAATTTTAGTGAACCTGGCTCAGCTACCTTGATAAGCATCTTTGCATTTTGAGGCTTTGTCATTCCAGGCCTGATCCTCTCCTGTTGAAAAAACACCCCGGTTCTTCCAGCTAAGCTTCTCAGGAAATCATCAGCCCTGTCATATACAAAGTCGGAAGGGTTGCCTTCCACCGAAATAGAGAAATTCCTGTCGATTAATAGTTTCCCGCTTTGGTTTTCTACCTTCTTGGGAACAGGCATTAATGGACTGATATTTTGAGATAATACTGTAGTTACACTGATTGTTAAAACAAGCAATATTAAGAGAGTCTTTTTCATTTGATTAGTTTTCTTCTTTTTCAAGGATTTCAAGGATCCCATAGATTATCATGAGTAATCCACTTAAGGGGAGTACCATATATACATAAGCAATGGGGATTCCCAAGGCAGGAGATATCTGGTTTAGACTGAAGGTGATATATACAAGACGAATGCCACCTACAACGAGAACAAGGGCGGCGAATGCAATAACCAGAATGCTAATGAAAACATTCAGGGCTTTTTTTGGTTTTCCGCTAAGCTTTGATGGAAGCAGGTCGATAGCAAGATGCTTTTTTTTACCCAAAGCATAAGCCGATCCTAAAAGTCCAACCCATATCAGGAGGAATCTTGCCAATTCATCAGTAAAGGAACTTGGCGATTTTACCACGTAGCGTGCCAGTACCTGCCATACAACATCCACAACCAAAACCGTCATGGTGATGATTAAGACTAATGCCAGGAATTTATCTATATATTTTCTGATTTTCTCCATGGCTGTTTATTGCTTTTTAGGAATAACTGTATTCTGAATTGACTCAATAATTTCCAGCAGGACCGGATCCTTTTTATACTTCTCCATCAATGGCTTAACTTTCTCAATAAATGGTTTTTTATCAGGATAAAAAATCTCTACTCCAGCTTCACGCACAGCATCAAGAGATTCTTTCTCCGATTCTATCCATAATTTCTGTTGGTATACAAATGATTCATCTGCGGCCTGAGATAACCAGCCTCTTTCTTCTTCATTAAGTTTATCCCAGGTATGGGTGCTTATCAGGACGACATCAGGAATTGATGTATGTTCATTTATACTGTAATATTTGCAAACCTCATAATGATGGGACAGATAAAAGCTAGGCGGGTTGTTTTCTGCTCCGTCAACTACGCCTCCCTGAAGTGCAGTATATAACTCGCCCCAGGAAATGGGAGTTGCTGCACCACCAAATAGCTTAACCATCTCTATTGAAGTGGGGCTGGACATTACCCTGATTTTCATTCCCTCCAAATCGTCGGGATGCAAAATTGGTTTATCCTTCGTATAAAAACTACGGCTTCCCGAATCGTAAAAACACAATCCCCGTAGCCAAAATTCTTCACCTGTTGCAAGAATTTGTTTCCCGATCTTACCGCTAAGAACAGCAGATTGATGTTCTCTGTTTTGAAAGATGTAGGGAATGCTTAATACTTTATAAACAGGTGCGAATCCTTCCATTACTGCAGCAGATACTTTCGTAATGTCGACAGAGCCAATTTGTAGTAATTCAAGGCATTGACGTTCTGTTCCAAGCTGTTGGCTGGGATATATTTTGATCTCGAGTTTCCCATCTGATAATTCAGCTACCCGTTGTGCCATAAACTCCATGGCAATATGTACAGAGTGCTTGGTATCCAAACCGTGGGCCAGAATCAGAGTCTTTTTTGACTCTGTGCCACAGGATACTAGATAGGTGACTGTTAATACCAGAAAAAGAATACGTTTTATCATAAGATTATTGGCTACCGTGTGCGGACACGAAAATACAATTTATTTCTCTTTTGATGCCATTATTGATTCATGGACATCCATAAAGCGAGCCAAAAGGGTATTAAGATCAGGCAGGCAAAATATGATATCAGGATAATTGACCCGGCCTTTCTTTCATCACCTCCATATCTCCTAATCTGGATGATCATTGCAGTTGCCGCTGGTGCGGCTGATTCCAGTATTATCAGATTGCATAACAAGGGGTAGTGTGCCGGTAGAGGAGAGAAATACAGAATTGAGAAAACAATGGCAGGTGCAGCAACCAGTTTAATCAATATTGATAAGGAAATATCTTTGAGGTATATCTTAAATTTCCAGGGTAAGGCACCAATGGTGGCCCCCAGGATCAGTGTGGCAACAGGAACTGTGGCCTCGCCAAGAAGGGAAATTCCATCTGATATAAAAGAAGGAACAAATGACCGGATTCCAGATAGTACAATGGCCAAGCCAACAAAATTTGCAAGCAGTGGGGGAGTGAGCAAGCCTTTCCATCCACCTTTATCTGCATTTGGATCGGTAATCATGAACTTGCCAAATGACCAAATCAACGGACTGATTCCAAGTATATAAAGAGATACATACAATGCGAACTCATCAAATTGAGAAGGGAATATTATCTGACCAATTGGTAGAGTGAAGTAAGCTGCATTCATAATTCCCGAAAGAGGCATCATGTTGCGTTTTGCA
>CAYXQX010000034.1:0-15946 GCA_964467485.1 uncultured Porphyromonadaceae bacterium
TATTTTTATCACCAGCCAAAATCAGTTTTTCCCCGGCTTTTTTTCCAAAATCATGACACTTAACACAATGCTTATCAAATATAGGCTGTACTTCTGTCAGGTAATTAAACTTCCTGGGCTCTCCCTTCCATCCATTCATTTTATGTGGAGCCTTTCTCAGAGCCAATGGCATGCGATTCTGGTTTATCGGAACAGACAAACGATCCTCATGACAACCAATGCAACCATCAGTCTCACCGGGCTGCACCATAGTTCCGGAACGCATCGATTGAACCATCTTCTTGTCCTCATCCAGCAGCTGTACGTACACAAAACTACTGTGAGGGACTTCAAAATATGCAGAACCATCGGCTTCAACCGGTACTTCTCCAAGAATCTTCTTTGTCTCAAAACTATGCCAGTTTACACCGGGAGCCTGCTGGCCCTGACCGCCCCAGGATGGCTGAGTCCATGTTTGTTTAGGAGGAGATTCAATTACCCTAACATACTTAACATCACCCTTCTCAACACCCTCCATATGTGTGCCTTCGTAAACATTCTGTATATAGAAAAACCCGGGGACATCAGCATACACCCTCTTCTCTGGAAGTGCAGGTGGCCTGAACCTCGGAGCCAAAGGCATCGGATCAAAGCATCCTTTAGTATCTTCATGCATCAAAGTTTCATTCCCATCCATATCGACAAGAAAAATCCCCATTTTTTCATTTGCATCCTTCGTACCCACCGGATCAATTAACCTGGAAACCAAAAAATGATTTTCATCTATGGGATAAGGATCCTCATACCTTGTCTTCAATTGCATGAACTGATCCCAGTTCCCCTTACCAATCATATCGTATCCTTCACCAGGCCAAATTTTAACTACAGACTCTTTCCCATCAACACCCTTTGAACGATCTATCACTGCCAGTGCTCCCCAGGGCCTGTCATGACAAGAGGAAAAAATGCATAAAAGCAAGTTACTTCCGGGAATAGCCCTCGGATCAATAATACCACCCGGTGAGTTGGTGTTATTGCCATAGTAAATAGCATGTTTTGTACCATCAGGAAAAACAGTCCATAAGCCCTGAGCATCACCAAAATTCCTATCTACATATTCCCAGCGATCATAAACAATACGGCCATCATTCAAAAGCGCAGAATGCCCCTCAAACAGTGTGCTGAAACCCAGCTGATTAACATTTGCTCCATCACCATCCATTCTGAACAAATTTGCCATGATATGGCGATTGCACATACAGTACTTAGTTTCCCTGGAAGAACTAAACATAATTCCACCATCAGGCAGATATAATGGATCTAAATCAGAAGCAGCATTTGCTTTTGTCAACCAATGCAAGCCAGTACCATCAGAGTTAATCTCAGCAATACGATAATCATTCTCAATACTTTCCCTGAGCGAGAAAATAATCTTCTCACCATCAAATGACACCTCCGGATCTCTAACTGAACCCTCTGAGGTTTCAAAAATTATCCTGATGTCACCAGTTTCAGTATTAAACGCTTTAAGAGCAGCACCCGGCCTGAAACTTGCAGTATTAAGTTCCCCGACTTGAAAAATCGTAGCCGTATTGTGATGATCCTTAACATATTGATCCCTCTCTACATAAAGTATTTCTTTTGGAAGATCAAATTGAGTCGGCTTTTTCACGAAGCCAGTTAAGATCGGCAAGAGTAATAATGGAAGAATATATCTGTAGAGTTTCATAGCGATGCTTTAGCCGACTAATTTACTAAAAGGTGCCGAATATGTCGAAAAAATGCCGAAGGTTGGATCCAAACCAACCCCGACATACAATTCCATATTACTTCACCGAGTAACGAGTAACCGAGTAACGAGTAACGAGTAACGAGTAACAGAGTAACGAGTAACCGAGTAACGAGTAACGAGTAACGAGTAACGAGTAACGAGTAACGAGTAACGAGTAACGAGTTTGCTATTTCCAATAATCCTTCACCAATTCAAATTCTACCGAACTGTTAAACTCTTCAATGGATAGAACAACAGTATATCTTCCAGGTCCTGCTGACCCTGTAATCCACTCAGCATTGGCCATCTGAGCCTCCATTTCTTCAGCAGAATAATATTCTCTGTAGCGTTCCATCTGGCGCTCCATTCTTTTCAGCTCCTGTTCAGTTCTTTTCCGGATTCTTTTATCATGATGCCATACAACTTCATTAACTCCACCATCGGCTTCCATTTCTCTTTCAAAAATCACCTTGCCTCTGTCATCTAAAATCTCAAGTTTAACCTTCTTATCCTCTTGATCAGGATTCACATAAAATCTTACTGGTGAGCCAGATGCTTCACTTTCTCCTGCAAAGTTGCTGGATGAAGAGTTGTTTGAGCTTCTACCTTCATACAACACCTTATTTTCAGGTCTGAAGAGATGGTAGCTTTCCTTTAATTTGCCAGCACATAATTCTTCCAGATAACTGATATCTGCAATCCATATACTGCGCCCATGTGTCCCAACTATAAGATCATTCTCACGTGGATGAATCTTCAGGTCTTCAACAGGAACAAAAGGCATATTGTTTCTTAAATCATTCCAGGTTTGTCCTCCATCTATGGAGACATGTATTTGCTTGGTTGATCCAACGAAAAGAAGCTTGCTGTTTCTTGGGTGTTCTCTAACAACACATAATGGAGCATCTGGCAATCCAGCTGATATTGAAGTCCAGGTAGCTCCAAAATCTTCAGTTTTCCATAAATATGGACTGAAATCATCATTACGATATCCCGTTTTTGTCACGTAGGCAATACCTTCATTCTCATATGACGCCTCAACACGACTAACCCAATATCCTGGATTACCCGGGATATTTCCAGTCACATCGATCCACTCTTCTCCGCCATCCTGAGTTACCCAAACATTACCATCATCAGTACCAACCCAGAACACATTTGGCGTTACCGGTGATTCAGACATAGTAACAATAGTACAATATTGAATATTACCTGTCCCAGCGATTTTTTCTTTGTCCTGCAAACTTAAATCGGGACTCATCTCCATCCAACTTCCCCCCTTATTTACTGACTTAACAACCTTGTTACCTCCATGGTAAATAGTACTTGAGTTATGAGAAGAAATAATAATTGGAGCATTCCAGGCAAAGCGATCCATTTCGCGATAACGTATGCTTTTCGACTCTCCGGTTTCAAGATTACGACGGCTGATCGGGCCATTCTGCGACTCATTATAAAGGATTCTCCAATCGTTAGGATCAACTTCATTGTACATCCCGTCTCCTCCTCCAACTCTAACCCAGTCCTCCAATCGAATTGTGCCACCATCTACTTTTGTGCTTGGTCCACCTACAGACCCATTGTCTTGAAGGCCGCCATAAACAAAATATGGATACCTGTAGTCAAATCCTACTGCAACAAATTGACCTACATCTTTAAAATCAGGATGATACCAGTTTGTTCCTGCATCGTAGCTGATTCCCATACCATGATCATAACCTAGGATTATATGCTTAGGATCAGCTGGATTAATCCATAGAGCATGATTGTCACCCCCAAATCGGAATGCGGTACCCCACTCGTCTCCACCATTCTTTGTTTCCCAAACCCTTATACCAACAATGTACACATGATCGGGATCAGTAGGGTCTATTCTAACCTGCTGATAATAATAGGCAGGACTACCCCCAACCTTATCACCAACCTTATTCCATGTTTTTCCAGAATCATCAGAACGATAAACTTCAGCACCGATTTCCGACTGACCTTTCTCTAAAGGCTGGCCATTTTTCATCAGCTCCCAACGATCCTTGGTTTTCATTCCTTCAACATTGCAATTCTCAACATTGGCATAAACAATATTAGGATCGCTAACCGAAACATCAACTCCAATTCGTCCGATTACACCTACAGGTAATCCTCCACCAAGTTTATCCCAATTAGCTCCTCCATCAGTAGTCTTATATATAGCACTTTCTGGTCCACCTGCATTAAATGTCCAGGGCTTTCTCTCCTTATCGTAAGCAGCAGCATAGAGGACATCAGGATTTCCGGGCTCAGCAACTAAATCAACCACACCAATGTGCTTCTTCCCTCTTTTTACAGAAAGTACCTTCTCCCATGAATCACCTCCATTTATGGTTTTGTATACTCCACACTCTTCATTATTTGAATACAAAGGACCTTCAGCTGCTACCCAAACTATGTCAGTATTATCAGGATGGATTACAATACGTCCAATATGCTGGGAGTTTTTCAAACCCATATTTTCCCAGGTCTCCCCGCCATCGATCGACTTGTACACCCCATCACCATAATATGCTGTTCGTGAGTTATTAGCTTCACCTGTTCCTACCCAGATAACATCTACATTCTTGGGATCTACTGCAATATCACCTATTGAAATAGGACCAACATTATCAAAAATTGATGAAAATGTCTGACCATTATTATCGGTCTTCCATACTCCCCCTGATGCCAGGGCAGCATAGAATACAGTAGGTTGATCATCAACAACAGCAAAATCAATATATCTGCCCCCTTGTCGGGTTGGGCCTATCGATCTATAATGAACTTTTCCAAGAATATCTTCACCCAGCTTCTGGGCATATGATTCCGGAACTAAAAGAAGACCAATCGCCAGCAATAGGGATATACGGCCAATAATCTGAAAGTAAGAGCTTTTCATTATTATCAAGATTAGTTAAAAATCAGGTTGAAGAAGCAATTTAATCAAAATGATCCTTACCCTCATAAAAGATGGTTTTTGTTTAACAAGATTTAACGAATAGGCCAATTTAATGGGTCAATAGGCCAATTTGTCAATGAGTCAATGGGTCAATGAGACAATGAGACAATGTGCCAATACTTTAACCTCAATCCTTCTTAGGTCTTATCGTAGCGAAGCGGAGATCCCGACTTATCGGAGCATCTTAGGTTTTACAACAGCCGCATATCCCCCTCCAGGAGCCATATGAATCTTTATCTTATCTCCTGATGTCACTCTTGCAGTTTCTTTGGCAAGATCTTCAGCATGATTAGCCGCATTGGGTCCATCTTTGAATTCAATTAATTCAAAATCCCCCTGAGGCAAGAAACTCAGATCGATATCGAAATCACGTTGAGACCAATCAGTAATAGCACCAATATACCACTCATCACCTGAACGGCGGGCTACTCCAACATAATCTCCAACCTTCCCAAACAGAGGAATGGTTTCATCCCATACAGAGGGTACTACAGACAGAAATTCCATACTAACAGGCTCCCTGTAATAGTTACTTGGAGCATCTGCCAGCATTTGTAGTGGGCTTTCAAAAACCACATAGAGGGCTAATTGATGAGCTCTGGTACCCTGACTCATAGGCCTTGTAAAGGATATATTATAATTTTTTTTCTGTGTATTACACATGGCCCCGGGTGTATAGTCTATCGGGCCGGCAAACTGACGAATAAAAGGAAGAGTACAGTCGTGATCGGGAGTAATATCCTCGCTCCACTTGGCATTTTCAAGGCCTTTGACTCCCTCTCTGGTAATCATGTTGGGATAGGCTCGTCGTAGGCCTGCTGGCTTATATGCCCCATGGAAATCAACAAGCATATGTCGTTTTGCAGCTGCCTTGGAAACCCTCCAATAATAATTCACCATCCACTGGTCATCCCTCTGCATAAAATCAACTTTTATACCTTTCACATCCCATTCTGCGAATTGGTCAAGTGCCTTTTCCAGATCCTTATCAAGCGCATTCCATAAAACCCATAGTATAACACCTACTCCTTTTTTATCAGCATATTCGCATATTTCAGGCACGTTAACATCAGGATTTATCTCAAAAAGATCGGCTGGAGTAGACCATCCCTCATCCAGTATGATATATTCAAGCCCGTAATCAGCAGCGAAATCAATGTGATACTTATATGTAGCAGTATTTACTCCTGATTTAAAAGGTACACCGGAGTTATTATTCGCATTCCACCAATCCCAGGACACCTTACCCGGTTTAATCCAGGATGTGTCGTCCAGTCGGGATTCAGGAGAAAGCCGGAACACTATGTCATTATCCAAAATATCCTTATCCTCCTGTTCGAAGGCAACTACCCTCCAGGGGAAAAACCGATTTCCATCTGTCTCTGCAATATAATCAGCAACTTCCACTGGCTTAACATCCCGATCCCTGTGTAATTCTTCCTTTAATACGAAATGAGGAAAAACCACATCAAGCAATAAGGAATTATCAGCATTACCCTTAACATACATTCCCGGATAATCCTCAAGATGAGCTTCTGTAATCAATACAGACAATCCATCTTTCCTGTCGATAAGAAAAGGGGTAGAAGCCAACTTCTCAGAATTAATATCTGATAATTTCAATTGTTCATATAAGCGTTCACTATGTGTAAAGAAACTCTCATCTGTTGGATAAAAGACATTCTCATCTTCGGGGAAAATAAAATCGGTAATCTCATCTTTCACCTTGATAAGCCCCTCAATATCTGTCTTTAACCTGTAAGCAACCCCATCATCATACACCCTGAAAATCAGTCTGAAAGACTCTTTAAATATGAGTTCTATCTCCTTATACCTGTCGCTTATTTCAGATCTCTTCTCCCAAACAACCGGTCTGATAATATCATCAGCCTCGCGATAATTAACTCTTCGGACTTTTGGCGAATCACCAAGAACACCTGCCCCATCGATCTCAATTCCAATAGGTCCGAGAGTCACTATCTCTCTATCCAGGTAATATATGTTTGCAGTAATCCCTGCTTTCTTATCTACATTGATAGTAACACTCGACTTACCTTCGGGGCTTACTAGTTTATACTCTTTGGCAAGAGTAGTAACCGGAAATAATATAATTCCGGATAAAAGGACAAAAATTATCTTCTTCATTTTCTAAATTAACTTATCAATTATACTCTTCTTGATTTTTAAATATTGCTTTACTGCTTCTTAACCCAAATAAAATCCAATCCAAGCGGTTTTAACTTATCGTCAGCTGGCTTAATAGTAATTACCTGCATACCTGGTTTCAGCTTAACATTTCCTGATTTTAAGTTCTGAGCAATAGGCTGATAAGATGTTGACAGGTCATGCTCTTCAGCACCGTTAAGCTTCAGTACTTCGCCGTTGAGTTCAAACTTAATCTTGCCATAACCTGGAGTTCGTGCCACCGTAAAGGCCAGCAAATATTCTCCCTCTGTCGTTATAGGAACCCATAATATTAATTCATCATCCATAGACTTTGGAGTCCAGGTTACCATCTCACCATCCGACCACTTATAGCCCTTAACTTCATTTAAGGAAGAATGGGCACCTAGCAGATCTTCTATCTGATAGAAAGTAGCATTAAGTGCCCAGCCATCTGGTTCCGGCCACCAATCATCTGGCATCCTAATCTCCCTCACATCATTTTTACTGATTACCAAATGATCATCATGGCATTCAGGTATGGCATAAACATATATCATCCGGCCGTAGGAGAAGTGGGGAACCACTCTGTGACTATACAATTCCATATAGAAATCAAAGCCCTTTTCAAAGGCAATATTATCCAAAATATGCCACCTGTAATTTGTCACAAAGCCCCTGTTTGCAGGCCCGTCGTTTCTTGGCTGACCACAGTAAGCATGAGCAAACAGGTCGGCTGAAGACCAGGCATAATTAAAATAATCCTCCGATCCGGTACCAACAAAGGCAGGAGACAGGTCATCATCAATAAATATTTTCTCATCACCTTCACCCCACCAATTGCCATAGGAGGAAGGTACATTTGTTGGATTCATAATAAACGCAGCAGTACCAACCATTCTACCTTTACCCTTTATCATCAGATAGGGGATATCTTTAACTTCTGCAGGATCAGCAAGCAGCTCATGATCGATCCTCCAACGAGCCCTGAAGTGCAGCGATTTTCCGTCTTCCCAATCGTATGGAACTTCAACAATCTTTGAGGTAATTGTTACCTCCTGATCCCCCAAATTATTGATGAGAATTTCAACCGAATCCCGGTAAGGCATGAAATATCTACATATCATTCTGCCATTATGCAAAACGGTAAATGGAAGGGATTCATAGGGGTTAATGCCAGGTGCTGCACCAAAAAAATCACCAACTGGAGACTGCACCTGGCCCCATGGCGATCCATCAAAACGAATATCCAGAATTGTCTGTCGGAGAGCCAGATCAAGATCCTGAGCGGTAACATATACTGCAAGCCTTTTTATCGCTCCGGCCCCCGTGGCTTTCATCAATTGTTTCTTCTCTCCTGGCCTAACCCAAACAGTGTGATAAGGTGCACCAGCAAGCTCATCATCCAGCTTTTCTGATGGCTTCTCCATTATTTCGGCAATCTCGTTAATTCTGGAGATATTTTCATCTACGTCCTTCTTCGAGAAGGTCTTTACTCGTGTTCCTTTGGGGTATTGTCTTACCTGAACATGATAGAAATGCAATGTATTGAGTTTACCTTTCCATTCCATCCTGCACCCTTTCTCATAAGGAATAGGATAATAACCTGCCGTGTTCTGTGCAAGAGTACCATTCCATAAATCCATAATTTCAGTATCCATAACAGCTTCATAAGTATGCTGAAAAAACTTCTGCGCAAGCCCATCGTAAACCGGCTCTTCATTTCCGTCAAGCCAAAGGGTGATTTCCCCTTCTATCCAGGCTGTCCACAAACGCACAATTGCTCCGGGTCCTTTTTCATTACATATAAGGTACTTACCTACACCATCACTACCAGGTGCTTCCAATACTTCCATAAACCCCGGGATAGACTCACCACCAAAACCATCTGAGTTTTTAAACCACCCCGGATAATGGGGAAATTCACTATGACGGTCATAAGAAGAAAATTGAATAGTAGAAAAAGCTGGCTCAGGAAAACTGGATAATTGCTCAAGATCTACCATTTCATTCAACAGAGACAGAGTGCTTACTGTTTGGTTCATTGCTGAAAATGATACTCCAATAAATAATATCAGAACCCAAAATATTATGAGTTTCTTCATTTTTTTGTGGGATTAAAAAGTTTTAATTTATACTTTCATACGGACAGAAGTCGAAAATACGCAATATATTAATAAAAGTAAAACAAACACTTAAAACTATTAGCATGACAAAAAACTTATTTGGTCAATTGACCATTGCAGTACTTTTTCTGCTGTTCTCTTCCAATACAACAGTGGAGGCGCAGGAAAGTGATTATGAATTTTCCCTGATCAAGCAGGCGAAAACAACCCCGTTAACCAGCCAGGCCAGTACCAGTACATGCTGGTGTTTTGCTACCACCTCTATGTTGGAAAGTGAAATAATGCGTCTCGGCGGTGACGAAACAGATCTATCAGAAATGTACACAGTCAGGATGGCTTATCAAGATAAAGCCGACAAATACGTCAGACTGCATGGAGCAACAAGCTTCCCTGCCGGCGGTGCGCAACATGATGTTACATCAGTTGTAGCTAAATACGGAGCTGTTCCCGACGGTGCCTATAAAGGAAACGAATATGGTGAAGCAGCTCACAAGCATGGTGAAATGCATTCAATCCTAAACGGTTTGGTTGAAAACATAATTAAAAATAAAAATGGCAAACTTAGCCCGGTTTGGGATGATGCCATGAACAGTATCCTTGATGTATACATGGGAGAAGTACCTGAATCTTTTAATTATAATGGTAAAGATTATTCACCAACTTCCTTCGCCAAATCTCTTCCAATTAATCCCGAGGATTATGTGGAATTCACTTCCTACACCCATCATCCTTTTTATAAAGAGTTTGAACTTGAAGTACCGGATAACTGGATGCATAAAAGCATGCAAAACCTCCCTATCGATGAATTAATGGAAGTTATTGAATATGCCTTGTCAAAAGGTGTTTCAATAAGCTGGGCAGCCGATATCTCAGGCTTGAATTTTAGAGCTGGAGTAGCTACAATCCCGGTTAAAGATGCTGACATCAAAGATCCTGCCCACGAAGAGAAGATTATTGAACAGAAAGATCGTCAGGAAGTTTTTGATAACTACAACCTAACTGATGACCATGCAATGCATCTCGTTGGTCTTGCTAAAGATCAAAACGGAAAATTGTATTTCATCGAGAAGAATTCCTGGGGAGATGGAAATCCATACAAAGGTTTCAGCTACATGTCTGAATCTTTCATGCGCCTTCGTACCATGTCAATAATGGTTCACAAAGATGGTGTACCAAAAAATATCTTGAAGAAACTCAAATAACATTACCTCTCTCTCCCCCTTCACCTAAACCTTTAGGGAAGGGGGAACGAGAGAATGGCTTACTCTACCAGAAATTTATATACAGTCCTATATCCGTATTCACCACCAGGGGTTAATAATACGGAAGGAAATTCATCCTGATTTGGCGAATCGGGGAAATGCTGAGTCTCAAGACAAAAACCCCAGTTCTTATTATACTTTATTCCCCCTTTACCTGTAAGGGTCCCATCCAGAAAATTACCGGTATAAAACTGTACACCGGGCTCACTAGTATAAACCTCCATAACCCTTCCACTAACGGGCTCCTTTACTCTGGCAATTATGGCGTAGCTATCAACAACCTTGCTTAAAACATAATTATGATCATACCCACCTTCTACTTCCTTAATCCTTGATCCAACTGTAAAAAGCTGATTAAAATTCATCGGGGTATCGTAAACCGGCCTCAACTCACCCGTAGGAATAAGAGTCTCATCCACAACAGTATACCTATGGGCATAAATTTGCACCTCGTGATCAAGAATATTTCTTACCGCACCTCCACTGAGATTAAAATATCCATGATGAGTAATATTTACAGGACACGCCTTATCAACGCTCCCTTTATAATCGATCTGTAATTCATTATTGTTAGTAAGAGTATAAATAACTTCTATCTTGAAATTACCTGGATATCCTTCATCTCCATCAGGGCTTAAATATGAAAGCTTTACTGATGGCCCTTGCTCAGTTTCAAACCCTTCGCTATCCCATACAACTTTATCCAAACCTTTGATTCCGCCATGAAGATGGTTTGGCCCATTATTAGTAGCCAGGGAATACTCCTTTCCATCAACAGTGAATTTACCATTTGCTATTCGGTTTCCATATCGTCCAACAATAGCTCCCAGATAGCAGCAATTGCTTGAATATGGCTCAGTCCAATAGGATTTGGCATCTGAAAAACCAAGAACAACATCTTCAAACTTACCATTCCTATCAGGAGCAATAAGATGAGTCACGATTGCTCCATAGCTCATAATTCTGGCTGTCATACCATTTTCGTTTGTAAGGGTATATCCCATTACATCTTTACCATCAAACTGGCCTACAACTTCTTTAGTTAGTTTCATCAGGGTCTCTTTTTTTTCCTCCTGACCATTATTGCATGATGAGTTAAAAATCATCAAACAGCTTAATAACAGAAAGCTCATAAAATTTTTGTTTATCATCTTTTTTCTAGAAAGATTTGTTTTGGTTTGCATAATTAATGACACTTAGATTTTCATTCAAACAATATTAGGATTTTTTGCACAATTATTATCCCTCCAGCTGGTTATTTTATTCTATTTTTACACCTATTTATAATTTTTCTCAAATATTGATAAAATGGATTCTTCTACAGTAAAGAAAGAGTTTTATAATCGTTATTACCGTCCCCAGGAAGAAGTGAATACCTACTTCTCACCTGGCAGGGTTAACCTTATTGGCGAACATACTGATTATAACGGAGGCTTTGTTTTTCCCTGTGCCCTGAGCTACGGAACATTTCTGGTTTGTCGAAAAACAGCTGAACCGCTTATCAAGATGTCAACCACAAACTTTGATTTCTCTATTGAGATAAAACTTGATAAGCTACAGGAGAAAATTGGGGATAAATGGGTAAATTATCCATTGGGAATTTTCTCTGAATTGATGAAACGCGGGTTCAATCCCAGTGGGATGGAAATGTTATTTTCCGGCAATATCCCCAATAAAAGCGGGTTGTCCTCATCAGCCTCCATTGAGCTGGTAACAGCGGTAGCATTAAATGATCTCTACCACCTGGGCATCGACAGGATCGAATTGGTTAAAATAGGCCAGGCTGCAGAGAATAATTTCGTAGGTGTTAATTGCGGCATTATGGACCAGTTTGCCGTTGGCATGGGAAAGAAGGATCATGCAATTTTCCTGAATTGTGATACTCTTGATTACGATCTGGTTCCCATAAAACTGGAGGGATACAAACTAGTAATTGCCAACACTAACAAAACCAGGGGCCTGGCTGATTCAAAATATAATGAAAGAGTGGCAGAATGCCGCCAGGCTGTTGAAGATCTAAGTCAGGGAACACCTATCGAATACCTGGCAGAATTGAGTAGTAGGGAATTCAACGAATATCAACACCTGATTAATGATCCTGTAGTTTTAAAAAGAGCCAGACACGTGATTCTTGAAAACGAAAGGGTTATCCAGGCAGTTAATGCCCTCAAAGCGGGTGCTCTTGAAGAACTGGGCGAATTAATGAATGCCTCCCATGACTCGCTGAGGGACGATTATGAAGTAACAGGCATTGAACTGGATACTCTGGTAGAAGAAGGCAGGAAAATACAGGGTGTTATCGGCACCCGCATGACTGGTGCTGGGTTTGGAGGTTGCACAGTAAGCCTGGTAAAAGATGAATCAATAGATACATATATTGAGGTAGTTGGAGCTGTCTATAAAGAAAAAACAGGGCTCAAAGCTGATTTCTATGTTGCAGAAATTGGTGAGGGAGCAGGTCGCTTATAAAGCAAAATATTTTAATATGAAAAACTCCATTAAAGCAATTTATCTGGCCATACTCATGTCAGCAGTAGTAGTTTTAGCCGGATGTAATAACAGTAAGAATAGCAATGTTCAGAAACAGGACACAAGATATGCTGAAGGTACCTTTGGGTATGATCTTGACTTTTTCAAGAAACATCAGAAAGCATTGGTTCTGAAAAGAAATGACGCCATGATTCTGATTGCACCTGGATATCAGGGAAGAATTTTAACTAGTACTGCATCAGGACTTGAGGGTAAAAGCCTGGGTTGGATCAATTATAACTTGATAAAATCTGGTGAGGATGCCCCCCACTTCAATAATTATGGTGGCGAAGAACGATTTTGGCTCGGCCCTGAAGGAGGTCAGTATTCAATTTATTTCCCACCAGGAGTAGATTTTGATTTTAAAAACTGGCAAGTTCCAGCCCCTATTGATTCCGACCCCTTCGAGTTGGTTGAAAGCAGTGAAACTCAAGCTGTTTTTAAACACAATATTAAACTGAAGAATTACAGCAATTTCGACTTTTTCTTGCGAGTTGACAGAACAGTTAAACTCTTGGATAATACAGAAATAACCAAAGAATCAGGAGTAAAAATCCCCACCTTACTTAATACCGTCGCTTATCAGTCGGTTAACAAGATTACCAATACCGGCAAAATTGCCTGGACCAAAGATTCCGGACTCCTGTCAGTATGGGTTTTAGGGCAGTTAATCTCCTCACCCACCAATACAATAATTGTTCCTTATGTTGAAGGTGAGGATGAAGAATTGGGGCCTATTGTCAATGACAACTATTTCGGAAAAGTTCCATCTGAAAGACTTAAAATAGACAATGGAATTATCTATTTTAAGGCTGATGGCAAACAAAGAGGAAAGATTGGTCTATCTCCATCCAGAGCCAAAAATTACCTTGGAAGCTATGATAGCAATGAGAAACTTCTGACACTGGTATTCTACAATAAACCGGATGAGCATGATGGGTATGTTAACAGCATGTGGGAAATTCAAGACAAACCCTTCAGCGGTGACGTTATAAATTCATATAATGATGGACCCCTGGAGGACGGAACCCAATTAGGTCCTTTTTATGAATTGGAAACTTCCTCAGCTGCGGCTGATCTGCAACCGGGTAATTCACTAACACATACCTGTACTACCATACACATCAGCGGTGATCAAAAGCTACTCAATAAGGTTGTAAAAAGCGTTTTTGGAATAGAAATTAGTGACATAAATTCAGCATTCAACGATTAAAATAAATTTACAATATTATGACGAACGGATTTTCAACTCTGGATTACATTGTATTTGGTGCCTACTGCTTATTGATAATAGGTATGGGTTTGTTCATGTCCAGGGAAAAAAAAGGTCACAAAAAAAACGCACAGGATTATTTCCTTGCTAGTAAGTCTCTTCCATGGTGGGCCATTGGAGCATCTCTTATCGCAGCAAACATTTCCGCCGAGCAAACCATAGGTATGTCAGGAAGCGGATTTGCCATTGGCCTTGGCATAGCATCCTATGAATGGATGGCTGCCATCACATTAATCATTGTTGCAGTTTTCTTCCTGCCAATATTTCTCAAAAAGAACATCTACACCATGCCTCAGTTCCTGCAGGAACGTTATGACGATAGGGTAAGGACTGCTATGGCAACCTTCTGGCTATTGGTTTATGTGTTTGTTAATCTAACCTCGGTTCTCTGGCTTGGTGCTTTAGCTCTTAATACCATCATGGGAGTACCTGTCATGTGGGGAATAATTGGTTTGGCATTATTTGCAGCTGTATATTCTATTTATGGAGGCTTGAAAGCTGTTGCCTGGACTGACGTTGTGCAGGTAGTATTCCTGGTAGCCGGTGGTTTCATCACAACAATCCTAGCCCTAAAAGCTATAGGTGGCGGTGATGGTGTTGCTGCTGGTTTTGCAGAACTTTTGGATAAAGTTCCTGAGAAATTCAACATGATAATTAAAAAGGGTGAGATAATGATTCCTGATGGTAGTGGTGGAACAAAAGACGCTTGGATGGATCTACCGGGCTTGTCGGTGGTTGTAGGTGGATTATGGATTGCCAATATTTCATATTGGGGTTTCAACCAATACATTATACAACGTGGGCTGGCAGCAAAATCTGTTTATGAGGCTCAAAAAGGGATGGTTTTTGCAGGATTTCTTAAGCTTTTAATTCCCCTGATTGTTGTTATTCCAGGTATCGCTGCATTCCTCATCAACCAAAACCCGGCAGATTACGGCATTGAGGGAGTTGATGCAATTACCAGATCAGATCAGGCTTATCCATGGTTACTGCATAATTTTGTGCCATCAGGAATAAAAGGGATAGCCTTTGCAGCACTGGTGGCAGCAATCGTATCCTCCCTGGCATCTATGTTGAACTCAACTGCCACCATTTTCACAATGGATATTTACAGGAATTACTTTGAGAAGAATGTTTCACAAACCAAATTGGTTACAGTTGGTCGTCTTACCAGTTTAATCGCTCTCATTATTGCTGTTGTTGTAGCCCAACCCCTCCTCAGTGGCCTCGACCAGGCCTTCCAGTACATACAGGAATTCACCGGGTTTATTACGCCTGGAGTTTGTGTAATATTCCTATTTGGATTATTCTGGAAACGCGCCACCTCCAATGCTGCACTGTGGGGAGCCGGATTAAGCATTCCACTGTCATTTATTTTCATGAAATTCCTGCCTGAAGTACCCTTCATGAATCGCTGGGCTTACGTATTTTTAATACTAGCAGCAGTAATGGTCATCATTAGTTTGTTGGAAGGTAATTTGGATCATCCTAAGGCTGTGAAATTTGAAAAAGGATTGTTCCATACACAAACATCTTTCAAAGTATGGGCCTTTTTACTTACTGCTATTGTAGCGGCACTTTACCTGGTTTTCTGGTAGAATACTGGTCGGTCTGAAAAAGGATGTAAAAAAAAATAATATTATACCTTTGCACTCTGATTTTTAAAAAATAAAATCCGGATAAGACTGAATAGTTGAAACGATGAATCAAAGGAAGTATATGGAAGAAACGGAGAAGTTGGTCGGGGACACTAAGGACATGAGTATTGTAGAAACCTTGAGTTACCTGGCATCTAAACATTTTGGGAAGATCATTTTTTCGACAAGTTTCGGAATGGAGGACCAAATTATCACGGATATCATTTTCACCAATGAT
>CAYXQX010000035.1:0-15776 GCA_964467485.1 uncultured Porphyromonadaceae bacterium
ACGGTGCAGAAACCGTACAGAGTTTTCTAGCATTGGGTAGACTGGATGATATTTCATCAGACGGAATTGATCTGGTTTATAAGATTTCAAACATGTATAGCTATTATGGTTACAAAACTCAGATCATAGCAGCATCTGTACGCCATACTATGCACATCATGCAATGTACTGAGGCAGGAGCTGATGTGGTAACATGCCCTTTAGAAGCTATCCTGGGATTGCTCAAGCACCCCTTGACTGACAGCGGACTCGCAAAATTCCTTGCGGATCATAATAAATAGTTGACTCGATAAGAATTATATCCATTTAATCATGTTACTGAAACTTTACAACGAGAATCCAAATCCTAAAAAAGTTAGGGAAGTTGTAGATGTTTTAAGAAAGGGCGGGGTAATTATTTATCCTACTGATACTATTTACGGAATAGGCTGTGATATAACCAAACCACGAGCCATCGAACGTATTGCCAGAATCAAAGGTATCAAACCGGAAAAAGCAAATTTTTCCTTTATAGTATACGACTTAAGCCATTTGTCGGATTTCACAAAGCCTCTGGGGAATGAAGTATATCGACTAATGCGAAAAAACCTGCCCGGCCCTTTCACTTTTATTCTTGAAGCCAACAGTAATGTTCCTAAATTGATGAAAAGCAAGAAAAAAACTGTTGGAATAAGGATTCCAGAAAACAATATTATCCTCGACATTGTGAAAGAACTGGGTAATCCAATTTTAACCACTTCTGTCCATTCAGATGATAAAGTTTTGGAATACACTACCGACCCTGAGCTTATTGATGAAGAAATGGGACACTTTGTTGATATGGTTATTGATGGCGGTTATGGCAACAACATACCATCTTCTGTTATTGATTGTACAGGATCGGAAATTATTATTGTCAGACAAGGAGAAAAAGAACTGGAATACTGATCACTTCTTCCAGTACCATGGAGTTAATAAAACCAGCACAGTAAAAAGCTCAAGCCTACCCATCAACATCAACAAGCTTAAAAACCATTTACCAAAACCGGGAAGATGGGCGAAATTCTCAATGGGCCCTACTGAGCCAATACCAGGACCAATATTTCCCAGAGTAGCTGCCACCGATCCCATGGCTGATTCAAGATCAAGGCCCATTGTTGACATCACTATTACCCCAATTATAAAAACCATCATATAAAGGGTCACAAAGTTCAATATATTTGACGTAATCTTCTCTGGTACAGCCCGTTTATTATACCTGATAGGTATAACAGCATTAGGGTGTATAATTCGCTTTAACTCCAGATAAGAGTTCTTGATGATTAACCATACCCTTACAATTTTAATGCCTCCTCCTGTAGATCCGGCAGAACCACCAAAAAACATCAGCATAAATAACAAAACCACCAAAATAGGTGCCCACATAAGGTAATCAACAGTTGCAAACCCTGTAGTTGTCATGATTGATACTACCTGGAAAAATGACTCACGAAAATTAACCTCGAAAGCACCCTGCCTGGTGAAAGTCAGGAAAAGTGTAAAGAAAGCAGTAAATCCTAGTATAAAGAAGGTATATGTTCTGAACTCCTCATTTCGCCATAGCTTTCTTGTTTTACCCTTAAGCGCAAAATAAACCATGGTAAAATTCGTACCCGCAAGAAACATAAATATGGTTATCACATAATGAATATAAGGGCTGTCCCAGGCCCCAATACTTGCCTGTTTTGTAGAATATCCACCCGTAGCCATTGTCGTAAGAGAATGGCAAACCGAATCAAAAATATCCATTCCTCCTAAGAATAATAAAATGAGCTCCGTCCCGGTTAAGAGAACATAGATAGCCCATAAACGTTTTGCCGTTTCCTTTATCCTGGGATGTAATTTATCCTTGGTAGGACCGGGAACCTCAGCCACAAAAAGTTGAATCCCTCCTATTCCCAGCACGGGGAGTATTGCCAGAGATAACACAATAATTCCCATTCCCCCAAGCCATTGTGTCATACTCCTCCAAAAAAGAATACCATGCGACAGCGATTCAATATCATTCAGAATTGATGCTCCGGTAGTGGTAAAACCCGAGATGGTTTCAAAAAATGCATTGGTAAAGTTTGGTATTGCTCCTGTCAATACAAAAGGCAGGGATCCGAAGAGACTAAAAATAACCCAACTAAGCGTTACCACCAGAAAGCCCTCACGTTTACCGAAGGAGTGTTCAGGTTTTCTTGAGAGAATGATTAATAAGCCCGAGCCTCCCAATGTTATCAAACTGGAAAACGCTAACAGAAGGGCATCATCCTCTTTGTAAATTAGGGACACCGGAATAGCTAAGGCCATAAAAAAAGCCTCCATCATTATCAGCCTACCGAGAATATATACTACAACCCTGGAATTAAACATCCTATCTGAATAATTTCTCTACCTTAGAAATAGCTTCCGGTAAAGTGAAAACAATTACTTTATCTCTAGGCATAATCTGTGTTTTGCCTCTTGCAATAATTCCTGATTTTCCTCGAATTACACCACCAATTAATGCCTGCATGGGAAAATCAATATCTTTTAATGGTGCCTTGGTGATTCTGGAGCCTTCCTGTGCAATAATTTCCATAACCTCAGCATGTGTTCCTGTTAGATATTTGACAGATGACACCAATTTATCCATAGTAAATCCGAAGATGTGACTTGCAGCAATAAATTTCTTATTGATCATCGAATCTATTCCAATGTTTTCAGCAAGGCGGATATATTCAACATTCTCAACCTCAGCAATGGTTTTCTTTACACCAAGCTTCTTGGCCTGAAGGCAAGTCATGATATTGGTTTCTGAGTTTCCTGTAACTGCAATAAAAGCATCCATTTCCTTTATTCCCTCTTCGATCAATAAATCAAGGTCACTGCCATCACCCCTGATAACCATCGTATTAGTAAGATCATCAGCAAGTTTGAAGCTCTTATCCCTATCGATCTCAATCAGTTTGATATTTGCCTTATTTTCCAGATGCTTGGCGATCCTGGCACCAATCCTGCTTCCTCCCAGAATCATAATATTTCTGACCTGAAAATCTTCTTTCCCGGAAAACTTCATCAACTCCTTAATACCAGATTGATTTGTTATCACATAAACCACATCATGCAACCTGAACCTATCATTGCCACGAGGTATAATGGTATTTCCATTGCGGGTTATCGCTACTGCCCTATAATCAAGATCTTTGCTCACCTTTGCAGCTTCCATCATTGACTTATCAATAATCGGCGCATTTTCATCCAGCCTAACAACAATCATTGAAAGATTTCCACCCGAAAAATTCACCAATTCAGTTGTGCCAACCTGACTCAACAGCCCTACCACCTCTCTGGCTGCCAATTGCTCGGGATAAATCAATGAATCAACTCCCATCTCCCTGAATAGCTCAAGATTAACTGAGTGCAGATACTCAGGGCTATCAATTCTTGCTATCGTCTGTTTGGCACCAAGCTTCTTTCCCAGAATGGATCCAATAACATTAATCTCTTGCGTTGGTGTAACGGAAATAAGCAAGTCGGCCTTGGAGGCTCCTGCATCCTTTAATGATTGTATTGATGTGGATGATCCGTTAATAGTTATAACCTCAAGATGTGATTCAATATTGAGGAGCCTCTCATTATTAGTGTCAATAACTACTATGTTGTGGCTCTCCATACTGAGCATTTTCGCCAGGTGTGTTCCCACTTCCCCGGCTCCGGCTATAATAATTTTCATTCTGAGAAATTTGTACAAAAATACAACCATCAGGAATAGGTTGTTCCCAATACTTAATATTTTTAACATCTTCTTTGCTAAACACCTAAAATTAAACTCATTATCTTCAGCCCAATCGTGAAAATAACAATATAAACAACCCTTTTATATAAACTTAGTCTTTTTGCTTTAAACAAAATGGCAATAATCAAATAGTACAGTATCAAATTTAGAATGGAAAATGAATCAAAATTTATCATGGACAGCGGGAATCCTGCTATCCCTTTACCTATACTTAGCAATAGACTAACCATCTTGTCTAACACCTGTGCAAGCAGATTTATTGATAAGCCGGATGATAAAATCAGAATATATCCAATCCCAAGATAGAAAACTATTAATCCCAATGGTACAAGCATAAGGTTACCGAGCAAAAAATACACAGGAAATTCATGAAAATAAATCAGGATAAATGGAAGAGTAAAAGTTTGGGCAGCAATGCTTACCCCTGCAAAATCCCAAACTTTTTTTACCAGAAGCTTTGATGAATTAATCAGGCGTGTCCAGGGACGATAAACAACAAAAATTCCAGCTACTGCGAGGTAGGAAAGCTGAAAGCCAAAACTGAATATTGCAAATGGGTTTATTGCCGACTGAAACAGAAACGCCAGTACCAGGACTTGCATTGGCTGTACTTTACGTCCTAACAAGCGGCTTATTGCAAAAAGGCTTATCATACCTGCAGCCCTCTGAACAGACGGACCAAAGCCTGTCATAAAAGAATAGAACCATACCGCCAAAACTGCTAATACTTCAATTAAAACCTTTGCTTTGCTGGCTTTCAGAAAGAAGAACAATCGAATAATAATAAGATAAACCAAACCTACATGCAATCCTGAAACCGCTAAGAGATGCGAAATACCTGTATGACGGAAAACATCTTTTACATCAGGAGCTAAGTCTTCTTTCTGCCCCAATAGCATGGCTTTTACTACAGATGCCTGATCCTTACCAATTATTGAGCCATCAATTAAGCAACATAGTTTATTCTGGATAGCACCTGAGTAAACAAGTGGGTCAAACTTCTTTCCAACCCGATATTCGATGGTTTCATAAGCATTCATCCACCCCTTCTTTCTAATCCCTTCTCCTGCCCAATACATCTGCTCCGGAAAATCTTTTGAATTAGTTTTTCTTACTATTCTATCCAGATGTGTTTCAACTTTTATAAGGCTTCCTTCTTCAGGACAGTCATGCAAATTACTTCCCAACATCAAAAGAATCATTTCTCCTGATGTATCCTCTCCCCAGGCATTTTTACACCCTGTTACCTTAAGTTTGATACGATTTGAGTTAGGCCCCTCCCATACCTTTTTAACCTCTCCAATTACAACAATAGATTCACCGGTACTAAGCCTGTCTCCTCCTGATTTATATGTTGTTATCAGAAATGATGTTAGAAATATCAGCAGCAAACTACCAAAGGATCTGGAAGGTAAGGCTCGACTAAATATGTACTTATTAAGAAAACTGAGAACAAACAAAAAAAGCCATAGGAGTATTATCAGGACTGGATTTATATCCAATTGAGAAGATGAATACCAGCCGACCAGGATTCCAAGAACCCAGAAGGGTAAAACCAGGATAAGTACGGACATTTAATTGCATTAGTCTACAATACTATATATGCAATTAAAGATCCCAAATGGAATTTAAACAGTGATTATTTGTTTGATTATTCTGATTCTTCCCAGGACTTTATCAAATCTTCCAGGGACTTGCCCATATTCTGCATAGAAACAAGGGCATCTTCTGCCAGTTCATGGCTGGGATACTTCTCAAGAAATGATCTATACAAAGCTTTTGCTTCATCATATTGCTGCATATGATTCTCATAGATAAATGCCTGAAGGAAAACACAAAGGGCTATTTTGTCAAAATCAGGATAATTATTTAGTATTTCCTGGAAGCCCTCTATAGCGCGACCCGACATTTGAAGATTCATAGCCAACTCACTCCCTTTATACAAATACTCAGGTGCCAGACTGTCCTCCGGGAATAGCTTAACAAAATCATCGTAGGCCTGGATCATTTCCTGGGCCTTCAGCCTGTCAACCGGACCTAAAGTATCTGAGAACAAGCTTGTTTCAAGGTTGGAAATAGTCTGCCGCATTTGCTTTTTCTCTTGCTGAGATCCACAGGAAACGAGCAACACAGCCATAAAAAAGAGTAATAGTTTAATCTTATTCATCAAGGTTCATTTTTTAGACGGTAAAACCATTTTATACACAGTATTCGTTTTGCCGCGAGAGATATCTCTCAATTTTCCTTTTATCAAACGCTTTTTTAAGGGAGATAGTTTGTCGGTGAACAAAATTCCGTCGAGATGATCATATTCGTGCTGAATTATTCTTGCTGCCATCCCTCTATACTCCTCATCATGCTCCTCAAAATTCTCATCCTGATATTTTATCCTGACAACAGTTTCGCGAGTCACATCCTCATGAATTCCAGGAATACTAAGACATCCCTCAGTCATTATCTCTTCATCACCTTCATAATAGTAAATATCTGAATTGATAAAAACCTTTCTGAATCCATCTAGTTCAGGTTCCTCATCAGCGTAGATAGTGGCATCCACAACAAATAACCTGATGGAAAGACCAACCTGGGGTGCAGCCAGGCCAACACCTTCAGAAAACTTCATCGTCTCAAACATGTTATCAATCAGCTCATTTAAGCCTTCATAATCCTGTCCAATATCATCAGAGATTTTCCTCAGAAGTGGACAGCCGTAAGCATAAACCGGAAGTTTCATAGTATTTTAATTAATATATTTTACTCTCCATATAGGACTGTAGTATCAATGCAGCACTGATAGAATCCACCATGGCTTTATTTTGTCGCTGTTTTTTTTTCAGCCCCCCATCTATCATAGCCCGCTTAGCCATTTTTGATGTAAACCTTTCATCAACCATATGAATGGGAATCTTGGGAAATTTTCTGGTCATACTTGTTACAAAAGCTTTCACATCTCCGGCTGATTCTGAAGGTTGGTTATTCATCTGCTTTGGTTCTCCTACTACAAAAGCATCAACATCTTCCGACTCTAAATAGCCCTTGATAAAATCCAACACTTCATGAGCTCCCACGGTTGTTAAGCCAGATGCGATCATCTGACCAGGATCGGTAACTGCAATACCTACCCTCTTTCGACCATAATCAATACCCATTAATCTTCCCATTCGCTTCCAAAAAATATCATCACAAAGTTAATAGAATAAATGCATTCCAAGCTTAAACAAATCTGCTTTTAAATAGTTACATATTTTATTACTGTGATTTATTATATATACATATGAATATAAGTTTCCCCAATAAGCATATACATAATATAATTAACTAAAAATATCTACAAGATGATCGATTTGAAACCAACTCTACATGAGAAACTTAGTCAGCACCCCAATGTGCTACAAAATATCAACAGGAAGGAGATAATGGAAGATCTGCCTTGTTGCTCGGACTGTCAGGAACAGGTAAAACCACTCTGTCGGCTGATGCAAGCCGAGCACTCCTGGGTGATGATGAACATGGCTGGGGAGAACACGGTATTGCTAATTTTGAGAACGGATGTTATGCCAAGATGATAGATATCAATCCTAAGAAGGAGCCAGATATTTATGATGCTGTTCTGCATAAGGATGACTATCTGAATCATGGAGCCATCGTTGAGAATGGATTACTTTACCCAAATGGTAAGTTTGATTTTTATGACGACAGATTAACACCAAATTCCAGGGCTTCTTATCCTCTGAAGTATCTGAAAAATATCAAAGAATTTTCAACTGCCGGGCATCCAAAAACTATACTTTTTCTAACTGCTGATGCTTACGGAGTTTTACCTCCTGTAAGTAAACTCAATAAAGATCAGGCAATGCTTTGGTTCCTTATGGGTTACACATCAAAACTAGCAGGTACTGAAACAGGAGTTACTGAACCACAGGCAACCTTCTCCAGATTTTTCGGTCAGCCATTTATGCCGCGAAACCCTGATATTTATGCCGACATGCTGGGACAGAAGATGGGAGAACATGACACAAGCGTGTATCTTATCAACACAGGATGGAGCGGTGGTGCATATGGGGTAGGATCACGAATTGATCTTCCTCTAACCAGAGCAATGGTGAATGCTGCTCTTAATGGTGATCTGGTTGATGTTGAATATTCTATTGACAGTGTATTCCACCTTAATGTTCCGGCAACATGCCCAGGTATACCTTCAGAGATGCTTAATCCTGTTAATACCTGGAGCGACAAAGGAGCCTATAAGGCTACTGCTGAAAAGCTTGCAGGCAAATTCAACTCTCATTTCGACAAGGCCTATAGTTCGAAGAACCTATCCGATGCAATCGTAAAACAATGCCCCGGTAAGTAAGAACTTCATACCTGCCAGAATGGAAAAAGCCGGTCACCTTTTGGTAACCGGCTTTTTCGCAACTTTAACCGGATAACTCAACTTAACTAAACATTATACAGGTCGCCGTAGCTTCCCGTGACCAGAACACCCTTGAAGTGCCTGGCAGAGTATATAGAAAAAAACTTAATTCAGAACGCTGTGGATGTAATTATTACATTACACACCACTTCAGAGAGCAAATATACAGCAGGAAATTTCAATTTCCAAATTTTTTCTTAACAAATTTATATTTGACAAGAATTTACTTACTGTAATCCATTGCGGCAAGCCTCTCATAGCTTTTGTATCTCCACTTCGCACTCTCCTCTGCAGCATCAAATAATTCATGAGCGTTCTCAGGGAAAGCCTTTAATAATGAGGCATATCTCACCTCACCCATCAGGAATTTTCTAAAAGCAGACCAATCAGGCTCTTTAGAGTCGAGAGTAAATGGGTTCTTCCCCTCCGCCTCCAATAAAGGATTATATCTATAATTAGCCCAGTATCCCGATTCAACTGCGAGTTTTTCTTCATGTTGAGTCATTCCCATTCCAGCTTTTAATCCATGATTAATACAAGGAGAATATGCGATGATCAATGAAGGACCCTTGTACGATTCGGCTTCCTTAACGGTTTTAAATAATTGACTCTGGCTTGCACCCATTGCAGTTTGCGCAACATAAACATAGCCATAACTCATTGCCATCATGCCAAGATCTTTCTTCCTGATCTTTTTACCTGAGGCAGCAAACTTAGCAATCGCACCAATTGGTGTTGATTTAGATGATTGCCCACCGGTATTTGAATAAACCTCAGTATCAAGAACCAAAACATTGACATCTTCACCAGAAGCAAGAACATGATCTAATCCACCATATCCAATATCATAGGCCCATCCATCTCCACCGATTATCCATACCGATTTCTTAACCAGGTATTGTTTGAGAGCAAGAATCTCTTTTGCTACTGCATGCTTCTCCTTCTTAAGAGCAGCAACAACAACTTTAGAAGCATCCTTAGATTTACCAGAATCTTCTCTTGTCTCCAGCCAGGTGCCAAAAGACTCCTTAGACTCTGGACTTACATCATCCATAGCAGCTTTCATTTTACGCTCAATCCTGTCGCGCATCTGACGAAGTCCAACAGCCATACCATAACCATATTCAGCATTATCCTCAAAAAGTGAATTGGCCCATGCAGGCCCATGTCCATCTTTGTTTGCGCAATATGGAGTTGATGGAGCTGATCCACCATAAATTGAAGAACAGCCGGTAGCATTAGAAATCATCATTCTATCACCAAAAAGCTGAGTAATAAGTTTGATATAAGGAGTTTCTCCACAACCTGCACATGCACCAGAGAATTCAAATAATGGTTGAGCAAATTGAGAATTCTTAACTGTTTTATCTTTAGGCAGAACTGTTTCTTTATAGCCCACCTTCTTATCCATATAATTCCAGCGATCAACCTCTTCCATCTGTGAACCCAAGGATTTCATTACTAATGCCTTATCTTTAGCCGGACAAACCTGTACACAATTACCACAACCTGTACAGTCAAGCACACTTACCTGGATACGGAAGTTATATTCTTTGATTCCACCCCTACCCTTTTGTGTAGTTGTTCCTTCAGGAGCATTTTTCAATTCCTCTTCAGTAAGCAGGAATGGCCTAATAGCAGCGTGAGGACAAACATAAGAACATTGATTACACTGTGTACAATTTTCAGAATCCCATTCAGGAACGTGTACAGCTACACCTCTTTTTTCATATGCTGTTGTTCCGGCAGGGAAGCTTCCATCCTCACGACCCACAAAAGCACTAACTGGCAGGTCATCACCATTTTGGTTATTAATAGGCTCACAAACATTTTTAATGAAATCAGGTATATCGCGCTCGTCAACCTCGCTCTCCTGTGTTAGATTTTCCCATTCAGCAGGCACTTCAACCTTGATAACATCTCCTCCTCGCATCACAGCCGCATTATTCATCTTGACAATCTCCTCACCTTTCATGCCAAAAGACTTGATGATCATCTTTTCCATCTGCTCAACTGCCTGATCGTAAGGTATTACATTAGCAATTTTAAAGAAAGCCGACTGCATTATGGTATTAGTCCGGTTACCCAGCCCAATCTCTTCTGCAATCTTGGTCGCATTTATAATATAAAAACCAATTTCTTTGTCGGCCAATACCTTTTTCATACTATTCGGAAGACGGCGCTTTGTTTCTTCCTCTTCCCATATGGAGTTAAGAAGGAAAGTTCCACCTTTCTTTAGCCCCTTCAGCATATCATATTTATCGATGTAAGAAGACACATGACAGGCCACAAAATCAGGGGTATTTACCAAATATGGTGATCTTATCTCATGGTCACCAAAACGCAGGTTTGATGTAGTAAAACCACCCGATTTCTTAGAGTCATAAGCAAAATATGCCTGGCAGAATTTGTCGGTAGTATTACCAATAATAACTATAGAGTTTTTGTTTGCTCCAACAGTACCATCTGAACCTAAACCGTAAAATTTAGCCTGAATGGTTCCTTCCGGAGACAGGTCCATTTCATCTAAGAGTGGAAGGGACTGGAATGTAACATCATCAACTATACCAAGAGAGAACTGGTTTTTAACCTCATTCATCTTCATATTGTTGTAAACTGAAAGGATCATGGCTGGAGTTGTATCTTTTGAACTCAATCCATAACGACCACCAACAATATCAGGAGCATTTTTCTTGTTATAGAACATACTACGAACATCTTCATAAAGAGGTTCCCCAACTGCTCCCGGCTCTTTAGTACGGTCAAGAACGGTTATTCTTTTAACTGTATCAGGATAAACCTTCATGAAATATTTTTCTGAGAATGGTCTGTAAAGATGGCAAATAATCAAGCCTACTTTCTCTCCTTTTTCCAAGAGATAATCAACAACTTCCTTGGTTGTTTCTGTTACCGAAGTCATTGCAAGAATAACATTCTCCGCCTCAGGATCACCATAATATGTGAATGGATGGTATTCACGGCCGGTGAGCTTGGTAATTTCCTGCATATATTCCTCTACGATATCAGGAACTGCATCGTAGAAAGAGTTAATCGATTCCTTAGCTTGGAAAAATATGTCGGGGTTCTGGGCTGTTCCCCGTGTTACAGGATGCTCAGGATTAAGGGCCCTGTCGCGAAATTCCTGTAATGCCTTATAATCGATCAAAGGAGCAAGATCTTCATTTTGCAAAGCTTCAACCTTCTGAATCTCATGGGATGACCGGAAACCATCAAAGAAGTGAACGAAAGGAATCCTGGATTTAATGGCGGCAAGATGAGCAATACCGGCCAGGTCCATTATTTGCTGTACACTACCTGATGCCAGCAAAGCGAAGCCAGTTTGTCGGGTTGCATAAATATCACTATGATCACCAAAAATGGAGAGAGCATGCGCAGCTAAACTACGAGCACTAACATGGAAAACACCCGGCAAAAGCTCACCGGCAATTTTATACATATTAGGTATCATTAATAACAATCCCTGGGATGCAGTAAACGTGCTGGTCAGGGCACCGGATTGCAAAGCCCCGTGAACGGCACCGGAAGCTCCACCTTCTGATTGCATTTCCGTCACTTTAACTTCCTCACCAAAAATATTTTTTCTATTATGAGCAGCCCACTCATCAACATACTCTGCCATGGTGGATGAAGGGGTTATAGGATAAATAGCTGCAACTTCGCTAAACATATAGGCTATATGGGAAGCCGCGTGATTTCCATCACAAGTTAAATACATTTTTTTTGACATCTTTTTTCGCTTTTATTTTGATTTAAGATACGCCTGTTTTTCGTCGCGCTAAGTTAAGGCAAATACTTAAAAAAAAAGCATGACATAAGTTAGTTTAGACGATGTCTAAATCATACCAATTTGTCAATAAGACAATGGGATAGTTAGCCAATGGGACAATGAGACAATTACTCGTAACTCGCAACCCGCAACCCGCAACCCGTAAGCTACTGACTATTCATTGAGATAAGGAACTCTTCATTTGTCTCTGTGCGGGCAATTTTGTCGCGCATAAATTCCATTGCTTCAAGAGGGTTCATATCGGCCAGATAATTTCTGAGTACCCACATCTTTCTAAGGAAGTCCTTAGGATGAAGCAGATCATCACGACGCGTGCTTGACGCAACAATATCCACAGCAGGGAATATCCTTTTATTAGATAATTTCCTATCGAGTTGAAGCTCCATATTACCTGTCCCCTTGAACTCTTCGAAAATAACCTCGTCCATTTTTGAACCGGTATCAATCAGGGCAGTTGCAAGGATGGTAAGAGAACCACCATGCTCAATATTACGGGCAGCACCAAAAAATCTTTTCGGACGGTGAAGAGCATTTGCATCCACACCACCGGAAAGAACCTTTCCTGAAGCCGGTTGAACAGTATTATAAGCCCTTGCCAGTCGGGTTATAGAATCTAGCAGTATAACCACATCATGACCGCATTCTACCATTCTCTTGGCTTTTTCCAGAACAATGGTTGCTACCTTAACATGTTTTTCTGCCGGCTCATCAAAAGTGGAAGAGATCACTTCTCCTTTCACTCCCCTGGCCATATCAGTAACCTCCTCAGGCCTTTCATCAATCAAAAGAACCATCAGATATGCCTCCGGATGATTAATGGCGATTGAATTAGCTATCTCCTTAAGTAATATTGTTTTACCGGTTTTAGGCTGCGCCACAATAAGTCCGCGTTGACCTTTACCAATTGGAGAAAACATATCTACTATTCTTGATGAAACACTGGCACCACGGTGGGCGCACAGATTGAATTTCTCATTAGGGAAAAGTGGAGTCAGATAATCAAATGGTACGCGATCACGAACAAATTCAGGTGCTCTTCCATTTATTTCCAACACTTTGATTAATGGAAAGTATTTTTCTCCCTCCTTCGGCGGTCTTATGCTACCTTGAACAGTATCACCTGTTTTTAATCCAAATAATTTTATTTGTGATTGTGAAACATAGATATCATCAGGAGAATTCAGATAGTTATAATCGGCAGAACGCAGGAAACCATATCCATCAGGCATAATTTCCAGAACCCCGGAATTAATAATAAACCCATCAAACTCATAAAAGCGATCCTGTTGCTTCTTTTCCTGCCACTGAGGCTTCTTTTGACTCCGATCCCTATCCCTGTCTCCCTGAGGTTTTTCATCTCTTTGAGCACTTTGAGTTTTATCCTCTCTTTGGACAGGCCTTTCCGGGCGACCAGCTTGTCTTTCCTGGCCTGATGAAGGGGCACCTGCATTAGCCTCTTTTCTGGGCGGACGACTGTCACGTGGCTTGTCATCTCTGCGCTTTGGTCTCTGATCAGTTTTTGGCTGTTGTACAATTTTTGGCTGTTGTGGTGCCTGAGCCTTTTTAACAACAGGACGCTCCTCTTTGGCAGGCTTTTTACCCTCCTCAGGTTTTCCCTCCTTGGCTTTTACCTCCGAGGCAACTTCTGCTTCAGTGCCTTTTGTTGAGAAAACAGGCCCCTCAGACTCTTTTTGCTTCCTCCTACGTCGGCCCTGCTTTTCTATAGCAATCTTTTTTTTGTCAGCTTCCTCGTTGGTTCGGGAAGCCTTATTACTTGTTTTGCTTGTTTTTGTTTCTGCAGCAAGTATTGCTTGCTGATCAAGAATCTGATAAATAAGATTCTGCTTTTTGTATGACTCTACTCTCTTAATTTTCAACTCCTTTGCGATGTCTCTCAATTCAGTCAAAAGCTTCTTATTCAGCTCTAAAATATCGTACATAAAATTTGTATTGTTATTTGCTATTTCTAACCTAAAGAATAAATAGGGAAGTTTTTAATAATGAAAATGTTAATTATGATTTGCCGGGAAAAACCCTGCTAACCGAGGTGTTAACTATGCAAAAATAGGCAAAAATTCCACAGCTACAAAAAAAAGCCTTACAAAATGCCTTTAAGTACTGATAAACTGCAACTTATTTACCATCATTTTCGTATTTTATTTAAGATAGATTATTACCCATACCCCATGCGGCAGCTCAAAATCATAAAACAGGTTACTAACAGGGATCTACCATCTCTGGACAAATACCTGCAAGAAATTGGGAAAGAGCAATTGATAAGCCCGGAAGTTGAGGTAGAATTAGCCAGACGAATAAAAAAAGGAGACCAGGAGGCTCTTGAAACAATGATCAAGGCTAATCTGCGCTTTGTGGTATCTGTTAGCAAACAATACCAAAACCAGGGTCTTTCCTTATCAGATCTGATCAATGAGGGCAATATGGGATTAATTAAAGCCGCTCAACGCTTTGACGAGACCAAGGGATTCAAATTCATTTCTTATGCTGTGTGGTGGATCCGACAATCGATATTACAGGCCCTGGCTGAGCAATCCCGATTAGTACGTTTGCCTCTCAATAAGATTGGTTCCATAAACAAGGTTAACCGTACACTCTCAATAATGGAACAACAATTGGGCCGCACCCCTTCGTGTGCAGAAGTAGCCAGAGAGATGGAATTCAACATTGAAGAAATAAAAAGAGTGCTTGCAAGCAGCAACCGGCCTTTATCAATGGATGCTCCATTAAGCACTGGTGAGGATAGTAATCTCTATGATCAGATACCAAACCCTAATGCTCAAAACCCGGAGGATAATTTGATACGTGATTCACTCTGCAAAGAAATTGAACGTGTTTTGGGCTGCCTGAACGATAGGGAGGCCGATATTCTGAGGTTATATTTTGGTTTAAATAACTACTTGCCTCATTCACTTGATGAGATTGCCGAAAGATTTGAACTAACTCGCGAAAGGGTTAGACAAATAAAAGAAAAAGCTATCAACATGATCAGAAGTGGCGGGAGGAAAAAGATATTACGACAGTACCTCGGGTAGGGCTGATGATGGAAAATCTATAATCTACTTAAAAGTCTTTAGTTTTTGAATCATAAGAACAGGATCATCAGAAGCAAAAACGGTGTTTCCGGCAACCAGAACTGTTACTCCAGCATCAATAAGATTTTGGGCATTATCGAGTGTAACGCCCCCGTCAACTTCTATATCGAAGCTAAGCCAATGTTTCTTTTTCAACTCATTTAGTTTCCTGATCTTATCCAATGATCCAGGTATGAATTTCTGAGCACCAAATCCCGGGTTAACTGACATTATCAGCACCATATCAAGATCAGATAGTATTTCTTCAAGGCAACTCACCGGAGTATGTGGATTAAGACTAACTCCCGCTTTCATCCCAAGCTCTTTAATATGCTGAATAGTACGGTGAAGATGTGTACAAGCCTCGTAATGCACAGTAAGAATATCGGCGCCCAGATCCTTAAAGTGTTGAATATACCTATCAGGATCAATTATCATCAGATGAACATCAAGAGGTTTCTTTGCCAGTCGCTTAATAGCCTTAATAACCGGGGTCCCCACTGACAAATTAGGCACAAAAACACCATCCATAACGTCCACATGAAACCAATCAGCCTTACTATTATTGACCATTTCGATATCTCTCTCGAGATTTCCAAAATCAGCAGCCAGAAGGGATGGGGAAAGTTTGTGATTCATTTGAATTATGATTATGAATTATGAGTAACGAATAACGAGTAACGA
>CAYXQX010000036.1:0-4233 GCA_964467485.1 uncultured Porphyromonadaceae bacterium
ATATTTATGACTATAGGGTACCTCAGCGGCTTAAGGATTTATACGCAAAAGGGGATTATGGCATGTATGGCAAGGATGGAGAAATGCCGGTATGCTTTATTGCTAAGAACCATACTTCGGGAGGAAATTCAGGGAGCCCGGTCATTAATGGTGAGGGGCATTTGATCGGGATAAATTTTGATCGTAACTGGGAAGGAACGATGAGTGATATTATGTACGATCCAGATTTATGGAGAAATATTAGTATTGATATTAGATATGCGTTGTTCATTATTGACAAATTTGCTGGTGCAAGTCATCTGATAAAAGAAATGGATCTCGTAAAGTAAAGATTATTAGGGATTAGCTGAAGGGGACCGATTTTTTCGGCCCCCTTTTTTTTATGATTATTATCATGTGATCGCCTAATAATAGTCATGTTTCTGAGATTTTTACTGTTATAATTTTAACAATCGTTTTTATTAATTGGGAAAAGTAGACATTGAATTTTTGAATAATAATAAAACTAAACCTAGAAATGGCAGATATTCAAAGAATTATTACGGAGGTAACCCGGGAGTATGGAGTGCAACGACGGGCATTGCTTCCAGTCCTTCAGACTATTGTGAAGGAAAAGAATTATCTCGATGATGAGGATATGGTTGCGGTAGCCAAGGCATTAGACCTTTCAGCAGCTGAAGTTTTTGGAACAGCAAGTTTTTACACTTTTCTTGACACGGAGCCGAGAGGTAAATATGTGATCAAGGTATGTAAGACCATTTCCTGCTATATGGCGGGGAAGGACGAGGTTATCAAGGCCATCGAGAAAAGTTTAAAAATCAAAGTAGGAGAAACAACTGTAGACAAGAAATTTACCTTGTTAACGGTTAATTGTCTGGGATGGTGTCATAAGGGACCTGTTATGCTGGTTAATGATGAAGTTTATCCCGAATTAACTCCTCAAAAGGCTGTCGATATTATTCTGAAATACAAAAATGGGAATTAATAAACTTGACTAAACAGGAAAACCAATGAAGGAAAATAACAAACTAAAAAGAGTGGATCTGATCTTCAATATGGAAGGTATTAATCCCATCCAAGTGGTCAAGGAAGTTCTTAAAAAGGATCCTGAGGATCTGATTAGCGACATGATCGATTCCGGTCTGAAGGGCCGCGGCGGAGCAGGCTTTCCAACAGGACTGAAATGGAAATTCACACGGAATGAAGAAAGTGAAGAAAAGTATGTGATATGTAATGCTGATGAAGGAGAGCCTGGAACATTTAAGGACCGGGAGATTCTGGACACAGTGCCTGAGAAAGTATTTGCAGGGATGGCTATTTGTGCATATACCATTGGATCCAGGGAAGGATTTATTTACCTGCGAGGTGAATACAACTTTCTTTTAGCAGGGCTGAACGAGAAGCTGAAGGTTTTTAATGCTGCAATAAAGAAGCTTGGTTTAGATTTTGATATTAGTATTTGCTCAGGCTCGGGGGCTTATATATGTGGTGAGGAAAGTGCACTCTTTGAATCAATGGAAGGTAAGCGAGGCGAGCCAAGAAACAAGCCACCATACCCAACTGTTTCGGGATATTTAAATAAGCCAACTGTCATAAACAATGTTGAGACCTTGGTTTATGCTTTTATGATCAATAGAATTGGGCCAGAAAAATTCAAGGCATATGGTACAACTGATTCAAGAGGTTCTAAGGTGTTTTCGATTTCGGGTGACACAAACAAGGCTGGAATTTATGAGCTAGAGTTAGGTATGACAGTTGAGCAATTTGTTGATGAGTTTGGTGATGGTGATACAAAAGCGGTTCAGGTTGGAGGTGCTTCTGGTGGGTGTGTACCAAGGAAGAAATTCTTTGACACAATCATAGGATATGAAGGCATACCAACCGGTGGGTCAATGATGCTTTTTAATAGCACGAGGTCGATGTATAATGTTCTTCATGATTATCTGGAGTTTTTCACAGAAGAATCATGTGGACAATGTACTCCTTGTCGCGTTGGATGCCAGCAGCTCCTGTTGGGGATCGAGGCGATAAAAAAAGGAAAAAAGCCCCCTGAATATCTTGAAGACCTAAAAAAATTGGCTAAAACCATGAAACTGGCTTCCAAATGTGGATTAGGTCAGTCTGTGGCTAACCCTTTTGTTTCAATAGCTATTAATTTCAAAGAAGAAATCATTTACTAGGAAAACCACATTGATATGACCAATTTCACAGTAAACCTTAGAATAAACGATTTACCTGTTACAGTACCAGCAGGGTCTACAATACTAGAAGCAGCCAAGAAGCTCGATTTCCAGATTCCAACACTTTGTTACCATGAAGACCTCTGTGTTGCCGGTAATTGCCGTGTTTGTGTTGTTGAACAGGTTGGAGCCAAAACTCTTCCAGCTGCCTGTGCTACGCCTGTTGCAGAAGGAATGGAGATATACACCAATAGTGCGAATGTTAGATTGGCACGGAAGCATATCATTGAACTTCTTTTGTCTGAACATAATGCCGATTGTACAAAATGCATTAAGAATGGAAATTGTGAGTTACAGCACCTGGCCCATGAGTACAGGGTTGGGGATCACAAGTTTATCGATCTGATTACTGATTCCAGATTGATGATTGATGACCTTTCTTGTTCAATTGTTAAAGATGATTCAAAATGTATCCGCTGTCAACGTTGTGTTAGAACTTGTGCCGAATTGCAAGGTGTCTCTGCACTCACAGTAGCCCATAAGGGTAGTAAGCAGAAAATATCAACTTTCCTGGATCATCCAATGGTGGAGGTTGTATGTACTAACTGTGGCCAATGCATTAACAGATGCCCGGTTGGTGCTTTAACTGAGAAAACCTATGTTGAACAGGTTTGGGATGCTATAAATGATCCATCTAAACACACTGTTGTTCAAACCGCTCCTGCTGTTAGGGTTGCAATTGGTGAAGAATTGGATTATGAACCAGGCAACAGACTTACCGGTAAAATGGTATCAGCACTGAAAAGAATTGGATTTGATTCCGTTTTGGATACAGATTTTTCAGCCGACCTTACCATCATGGAAGAAGGAACCGAGTTATTGACTCGTCTTAAGAGGGCATTAGTCGATAAAGACGAAACGGTTAAGCTTCCTATGACAACATCATGTTCGCCAGGATGGATTAAGTTTATTGAACATAGATTCCCAGAGTTTCTGCCTAATGTGTCAACCTGCAAGTCTCCACAGCAGATGTTTGGGGCACTTGCTAAAACATATTATGCCCAGAAAAAAGGTCTCAAGGCACAGGATATTGTCAGTGTTTCTATTATGCCTTGTACAGCAAAGAAATTTGAGGCAGACAGACCCGAGATGAGGTCGAGTGGATATAAGGATGTTGATTATGTGTTGACTACCAGGGAGTTTGGTACGATGATCAAACAAGCTGGGATCAATTTCAAGAATTTACCTGATATGCATCACGACAGCATAATGGGTGATTCTTCAGGGGCAGCGGTTATTTTTGGTGCTACCGGTGGTGTGATGGAAGCAGCTCTAAGAACAGTTTATGAGATTGTAACTGGTAGAGAGGTGCCTTTTGAAAACCTTAATATCATGCCTGTTAGAGGTATGAAGGGAGTGAAGGAAGCAAAAATTACTATTACTGATTGCCTTCCTGATTGGTCATTCTTAGATGGTGTTGAAGTATCCTGCGCAGTTGCTCATGGTTTAGCAAACGCAAAAACACTGATGCAATCAGTTAAAGATGGTACATCAAACTATCATTTTATTGAAATAATGGCTTGCCCGGGCGGATGTTTGGGTGGTGGTGGACAGCCTATCCCAACTAACAAGGAAATTCGTCAGAAAAGAACTGAGGCAATATACAGTGAGGATGAGAGCCTGACAGTGAGGAAATCTCATGAGAATCCTGATGTTAAACAAATATATGAGGATTTTCTTGGTGCTCCCAATAGTCATAAATCTCACGATTTACTGCACACTCACTATGTTAAACGAAATAGGTTTTAAATCTTATAGATAGATTCTTTGAGGGCCACCTTTCGGGATGGCCCTTTTTTTATAAAAAAAGAACGTAGTCAATTTTATTAGTCTTCTTGAGAGTATGGGATATTTTCGTATGTTTGATTAACAATACTAATCTAAACTATGAGTTTACCTGAAAGAACTGTTGCAAGATTAAGTGAATACCGTAGAATTTTGCTCGACTGCCTGGCCAAAGGGCAGACGCATATCTTTAGCCACGAGTTGGCCA
>CAYXQX010000036.1:4243-15590 GCA_964467485.1 uncultured Porphyromonadaceae bacterium
ATCATATAACCGCAGTTCAGGTTCGTAGAGATATGATGCTTATGGGATTTACCAGTATGCAAAGAAAGGGGTATGATATAAAGCAATTGATTAAGGCAATAGGTGATTTAATTGATACTCCTAATGGCCTCAATGTTGCAGTTGTTGGTGTTGGAAACCTGGGCCAGGCTATAACAAGATATTTTCGTGGAAAGAGATCTAAATTGAATATTGTAGCCAATTTTGATGCAGATAAAAGTAAGATTGGGCATATAATTGGTGGTGTGAAATGTTATCCTATGGGTGACGCAGAAAAAATAATTGGTAAGCTTGATATCAGTATAGCTATTCTTACTGTGCCTCCGGAATTTGCTCGAAGCATATCAGAAGAGCTGGTTAAACATGGAATTAAGGGTATTCTTAATTTTACTACTATTCCATTGAATATGCCCCAGGATGTACATCTTGAAGAGTTTGATATGATAACCTCTATTGAAAAAGTTGCTTATTTTGTAAAAAGGGAGTTGGGTAAAACTAAATAATTAAGCCAGCATATTTCTGATTTTATCCTTTTGGCTCGTGCGTATTTGTCTTTTGAGGCCAGGTTCTCCCTCGAGTTCAAATTTCATTAAACTACTGACTGGTGCATTTGACATCAGGTAAATATTGTTACCAAGATATAAGGCTTCTTCCAGGTCATGTGTAACAAATATCACAGTCCTTGGTTCTTCCTTCCAGCTTCGTAAGAAAACTTCAAATAATTTGTTTTTTAAGCTCAGGTCCAGTCCCTGGAAAGCCTCATCCATAAGAATTGTACTTGATGGGAACGCAAAAGCTCTGGCGATGGCTATTCTCTGTCTCATACCGCCCGACAGTTTGGATGGATATTTATCCTTCCAATCTGATAACTCTACTAATCCCAGGAATTTTTCAGTTTTCTCCCGAACAAGCTCAGGACTCATCTTTTCATGCAGAGCAAATGCAATATTCTGATAAACAGTTTTCCATGGCAATATTCTGGTTTCCTGGAATATATAAGAAAAGGAAGATTCTGGAAATCCGCTAATTGCACCCGAATCAGGAGTGATTATTTTGCTTATCAGGTTTAGTAAAGTAGTTTTCCCGCATCCTGATGGCCCTAGTATGCAGGAAATAGATCCTTCAGGGATCTCTAAGCTAAGATCATGGAAGAGTTTATGATCTTGATAGGAGAAGTTTATGTGTTCAAATTTGGGCATCTATTTCCACTTGGTTGTTTTTTCGCCGATTGATGTTAGGGATTTTTCAAAAATAAAACCTATAACTACTGCCACCAGAGTCCATGAAATTAGTTCAGCAACCAGAAGGTAACTTTGTGCATCCTGCATCATGCTGCCGATACCATATTTTGGTTGACTTAGTACCTCGCCGATTATTACAGCTCTCCAGCCAAAACCAACTGAAGTTAGAAGGCCGCTAAAAAGAAATGGAGATATAGAGGGCAAGTAAATATCAGAAAAAATTCGCCAGGTTTTAACTTTATATATCTGTGCCATTTCAAGAAGACCTTTATCAACTTCTTTAATGCCGGCGGAGAGATTGGTTGATAGTATTGGAAACATTGTTATAAAGCCAATAAATACCGGAACTTTTTCAACTCTCAACCATATAATAGCTAACAGGATAATTGAAATAACCGGAGTTGATCTGATTGTTACAAGAAAAGGTGAAAAAAATGCTTCTGCTTTTTTGTTTAATCCTGATGGAATACCAATCAATAAACTTACAATTATTGCCAGTAGGAAGCCAATTAGGCCTCTAAGGAGGGTTGCTCCCAGACTTTTATAGAATGATGCCTCTCCCAATAAGGATATTAATGTGTTGAGAGTAAACCATGGACCGGGTAAGATATTTCGTGAGCCAAGATTTCTTGACAGGATCTCCCAGATCAGGATCATGATAATGATGCCTGCAATAGCAAACCAATTATTTTTGGAAAAAGAAATCTTCATCTGGCATTTTCCCCCCAATGGATTCAGGGTTAAAAATATAAAAAACCTTGAGGAATGCCTCAATTCTGTCAATAACCAACCAAGATGGTCGTACAAGCATATTACAACCAGGAATTGCTTCAGTGGCAATTGAAAGCTCTGGTACGATTTCAAAATCTACTGCCAGCTGGCCTGCTCTCAATAAATTATCGTCAATTTTAGAACAGTAGTCCTGATATTTTTTTATAAATGCGATCACAAAATCAGGATTCTCCCGGGCAAAACTTGACTTTACAACGAGGCTGGTTTGAGGGATTGAGAAATCGTTATTAAACACTTTCTTCCATTCTTCATCGAGATTAAAAATAGGTTTTACCTCCTTATTTTTAGCTCTTACCATACTTACCAGAGGCTCAGAAAGAACGGCAATTTCAGATAGGCCTGCTATTACAGCATTTGCGAGATCTGAGTGGCTGGGGAAGGAGTAGTCGAGAATCATGTCCTTATCCGGGTTCAGACCATTTTTAACTGCGAGAAATCTAAAAAGGATATCAGGAGTCATCCCTTTGGCCATTAAATGAACTCTTTTCCCCTTAAGATCAGACCAATCGCTTATTTGTTTATCTCTCCCAAATAACAATAGGGTTCCCCAAACAGGTATAGCTGCCACCTGATATGGTACTCCCTTGTTATAAAGATTTGCGGCCATGTTAGTAGGTATCAGGGCGAATTCCGGTTCTTCTTTTAACATCCGAGCCCTAATCTGCAAAGGCTCATCCAGGATCTCAAAAGCTACCGGAAGCTTATTGATTTCATCCAATTCGTCCATCATGAACAGCATACTCATTGCAGAAGGGCCCTTGAGGCTTAAAACATCAATAGTGTTATTGTCAGGGCTTTGAGTCTTGCATGAGGAAAACGTAAGTAATAGCAGGCCATATATAGCGGTGTAGAAAATGCTTGTCCTGTTGATACTTATCGTCATGTGTGTGGCTGAATAATTATTTGAGATTCAAAGTTAAGTCTAATTATTTTTAAATAAGTTAAAAGACTGGCATACGGCTTATGATAAAATTCATATTTGGATTTGAAATAAAGACATTATCTTTGTTAACTAAATAACAATACGTCTGAGAGGTTGATCTTTTTGGCCTCAAGGATTTAATCATTAATCATTAGTCTAATCCGGAGGAAATCTGATGGAAAAGAGAATAGGAAGTATTCTGATATTGATTCGCGATAAATCTGCATCGCCAACATTAAATTCCACCATCTCTAAATTTTCGAATATTATTATCGGCCGGCAAGGATTGCCACTGAGGTCTGGTGATTATGGTTTGATTTCTCTTGTTCTAGAGGGGACTACAGATGAGATAGGTGCTTTTACCGGACAATTGGGCCGGATCTTAGGGATTTCTATAAAATCTGTTTTGCTGAAGATTCAGGAGAACGATTAGTTGGTTTTTAATTCAAAAATTTATTTCAGATGAAAATTATCAAAACTTTATTTTCAGTATGTATTCTTGTTTCTATTTCCTTAAATGCATACTCTCAGGATTTAAGTATCTCAGGTTCAGTGAAGCTGAAATCATCGGCCACGGGATTGGCCTATGTTCATGTACAGATAAGCAAGGAAATTTATCCTGATATTATTCTATATTCAGCTGTAACTGATGAGGTCGGGGCATATACATTTAATAAGCTCAATGCCGGCATTTATAATATTTCGGTAAGTCATATGGGTTATCATCCTCAGAGGATGATTGTCGACCTAAAAGAAACAGGCAAGCACTCAATAGATTTTATTCTTGTACCTGCTTTAATTCCTTTAGGTGAAGTAAGTGTTTCGAGTCTCCGTTACAATAGGAAGGAGCGTGAGGTTTCACTTCCTTTAAGTGTTATACCCCGGGAGAATATTCCCCGACAGTCGTCTATGACCTTGTCTGATGTTTTAGAAAGGGAACCGGGGGTGTCGCTATACAGGGAGGGTGTATGGAGTACTTCAGTGTCTGTAAGAGGCTTAGGAGCCAATCGTTTGGTGAGCCTTATCGATGGTAATCGTATTGAGACGGCAACAGACTTGGTGGCAGGGCTTTCAATGATTGATGTGAATGAAATAGAAAGAGTTGAAGTTTTAAAGGGAGCCGCATCATCTATATATGGAACAGGTGCGATGGGGGGGGTGATTAATATCATAACCAGGAATGGGGATTATCGCGATAAATTTGGCATTCAGGGAGAGGCCATAGGGCAGTATGAAAGTGCCAATAGTCTTTTAGGAGGGCATGTTAGCCTGGACGCTGGGGATAAAAAATGGAAAGCCAGGATAAGCGGGGGTTACAGAACAGCAGGTGATATCAAAACTCCAGAAGGAATATTGGATAATTCACAGTTCTCGGATCAAAACATGAATGCTTCCTTTAGTGTCAGGCCTTTGGAAAACCATGAAATATCTTTGAATTACCAGGATTATCGTGCAATGGATGTTGGTATTCCGGGTGGGGCACCTTTTGGCCCGACAGTTGTTGCCTCATACCCCTTAGCCACAAGAAGGCTGGTAACTGGAAAATACAAGATTAACAATATTAGCCCGGTCCTGAGTGAGCTGAGTATAAGATATTATAATCAGTATATATCAAGAGATGTGAAAATGAATCCTAATATGGGGCCAGTGTTGAAAGGCAATTTCAGGATAACAGCAAATGAGTTTCTACCAAAAGGGGAGCATTATACTCAAGGTGTTGTTTTGGAGAGCAAGCTTCATGTTAACGATAATCACCGTTTGGTTGCTGGCATTGATTTGTGGCAGAGAGAGTTGGTTACATCCAGGGAGAAGTATATTACTCAGGAAGTGTTGGATGATTTTCAAATGGTAGTAAAAACACTAGAGATTGTGCGGGGTGAGAAACCTATACCGGATTCGAAATTTGGCTCAGCTGGTTTATTTGTACAGGATGAGTTTAGCCTGATGAATAACAAATTAGATTTAACCTTAGGAGCCAGGATAGACCGGGTGCAGGTTAGTAGCGATATGGCAGTCGATCCGGTATTTTTAATTGTCAATGATGTTAACAAAGATCCTGTTCCGGGGCAGAGGGTTATTTTCAATGAGCAATCATTGGGTGCATGGTCGTGGAGTGCTCATGCCAGTGGGATGTACCATCTGAGTGGCGATCTGGATCTGGTTGCCACAATTGGAAGGTCTTTTCGCAGTCCATCACTGGAAGAAAGATTCAAGTATATTGACCTTGGATCCAAGGTCAGATTGGGAGACCCTGAGTTAGATCCGGAGAAAAGTCTTTTTGCTGATTTGGGAATGCGCTATTGGAGAGATGACTTTAACATTAAAGCATCCGGCTTTGTCCATAAACTTAATGACATGATTGTTGAAATGCCCGGAGAATTTGTTTATCGACTGAGCGCAGAAGAAGGAGTAGGCATTACGGATACTCTGCCGGCATTAATAAATACAAATATTGATAAGGCTCTGCTAACGGGTGCCGAGGTTTCTGTCAACGCAAGCTTGTTCCCAAATTTCGTTTTGACTGGTCAGGCTGCCTATGTGAGGGGAATAAACCTTACAACAGATGGCAGCTTGCCGCTAATCCCACCTTTTTCAGCTACCATTGGTGCTCGTTACCACATTATGGGCAGCTTTGTTGCAGAGTGGAATACCAGATATTTTGCTTCACAAAAACAAATAGCTCCAGGTGAAACGGAAACTGAGGGTTACATGATTTCCGAAGCTTCAGTTTATTCATTACCCAAGCAGTTTGGATTAGCAACTTTTCAGATTTTTGCAGGAGTTGACAATATATTTAACAAGTCCTACGTAAATCATCTTGCAACTAACCGGGGACTTGTAACAGCTGAGCCTGGTAGGAATGTGTTTATTAAGATCAAGATGAATTTCTAATAGTGTGTTTAAGGTGATTTCATAAGTGAACAATAATCAATATTATCTGGCAACAAAAAGGTGATACATTTCATTTTTATATCATTATGAAAATGGTTATTTTGTTATACACTCTAAGAAAAATAAATGATAACAAAAGAGCTGATCAATCCCCGCAGTATTGTTGTAGTTGGAGCATCAAATGACATAAGTAAACCTGGTGGAAAAATTCTAAAAAACATTCAGGATGGTGGTTTTGCCGGTGACTTATATACATCAAATCCCAAAGAGGATGAAATTCAGGGAGTAAAATCCTATAAGAAATTAGAATTATTACCTCAGGTTGATTTGGCAATACTGGCTATTGCGGCCAGGTTTTGTCCTGATGTTGTTCGTCTTCTAGCACATGAAAAAGGCACCAGGGCCTTCATAATTATCTCAGCAGGCTTTTCTGAAGAGAATGAAGAAGGTGCCAGGTTGGAGAAGGAAATTGTTGAGATCCTGGAAGAAACCGGAAGTTGTATGATAGGGCCGAATTGTATTGGGGTTATCAATACTTCTTACAATGGATGTTTTACGTTGCCAATTCCCAAGCTTGATCCTCAGGGAGTAGATTTTGTGTCGGCCTCGGGGGCAATGGCAGTGTATGTGATGGAAGTTTCCGAACCAAGCGGATTGACTTTTTCAAGTGTATACTCAGTTGGAAATTCGGCTCAGGCAGGTGTGGAGGATGTACTGGCTTACCTGGATGAAACTTATGATCCGGGGGAAAGCTCTAAAGTTAAGCTGCTCTATCTGGAAGCAATAAATAAGCCTCAAAAACTACTAAAGCATGCACGCTCTCTTATAAATAAGGGGTGTAGGATTGCTGCAATAAAGGCCGGTAGCTCTGAGGCTGGCAGTCGTGCAGCCTCTTCTCATACCGGAGCTTTGGCCAGTCCGGATAATGCCGTTGAAGCTCTTTTCAATAAAGCAGGTATTGTAAGATGTCATAGTCGAGAGGAGCTTGCAGCTATCGGTGGGATTTTTATGCATAAGGAACTGCAGGGCAAGAATATCGCAATTATTACTCATGCCGGAGGGCCGGCAGTTATGCTTACCGATGTACTCACCGACGGGGGGATGTGTGTTCCCCAATTGGATGGTCCTGTTGCTGACGAGCTTCTGAGTCATCTGCATCCTGGTTCTTCTGTTTCAAATCCTATTGATGTGTTGGCAACAGGTAGTGTTGATCAGCTTAGAGCATGCATTGATTTTATTGATGAGCGCTTTGATAATATTGATGGGATGGTGGTTATTTTTGGATCGCCTGGCTTATTTTCTATGGACCCGGTTTATCAATTATTGAGTAGCAAGATGGCTACTGCAAAGAAGCCTATCTTTCCTGTTCTTCCTTCCATTATAAATGCCAGAGAAGAGATACAAAACTTTCTTGACTTAGGGAGGGTTAACTTCCCCGAAGAGGTGGTTTTTGGCAGGGCTCTTGTTAAGACTTTTTCCACGCACAAACCAGCAAAAATACAAGCTTCCAGTAAGATTGATTCTGCCAGGATACGCAATATCATAGAGAATTCTGAAGATGGATACCTTTTACCAGATAAGGTACAGGAAATTCTGGATGCGGCCGGGATTAACAGGGTTGGGGAAGAATTGGTATATTCGACTGAGGATTTGAAGACGGCAGTTGAGAAGCTTGAATTTCCTTTAGTGATGAAGGTTGTTGGTCCGGTTCATAAATCGGATGTTGGGGGTGTTGTATTGAATATTGACAGTATGTACCAAGCGGAAGTTGAATTTAACCGGATGATGAGCATTCCCGAGTCAAATGGGGTATTGCTGCAGCCTCAAATCGCAGGCTTGGAATTATTTACAGGGGCTAAATCTGAGGGTGATTTTGGACATATGATATTGTTTGGGATGGGTGGTGTTTTCATTGAAGTACTGAAAGATGTTCAAACAGGCCTTGCTCCCCTAAATCGGGAGGATGTAGATTATATGGTTAGATCGCTGAAATCGTTCCCTATAATGCAAGGTATCAGAGGGCTAGATGGTGTTAATGTAGATGGTTTTGAGGATATTATTTTGAGCTTGTCGGCTTTAGTGGAGGTGGCGCCGGAAATTGTGGAAATGGACTTAAATCCGCTCATTGCTACTCCTCAAAAAGTTACAGCTGTTGATGCAAGAATTAAGTTAAAAAGTTGATTAAAATCAGAAGAATACCACTAGGAAAATTTTATCTTTGTTTAATACAAGAAAATAAACATGAATAAAGTAGCAATATTTTATGGCCCTGAAGGTGGCAGTACTGAGAAAGCCGCCAAGATTGTGGCAAAAGAGTTTGGTGATGAAAATGCCATTCTAATCCCTGTTAAAGGTGTCACTGATATGGATCTTGAACCATACAGCAATATTATTTTTGGCGGCCCAACTGTTGGAACTCACACTTGGGGTAGTGACCATCAAAATCAGGATTGGGATTTGTTCCTTGCTCGTCTGACCAAAATGGAGTTGAATGATAAGACCTGTGCAATATTTGGCTTGGGTGATCATGTGGGCTATGCTCATCATTTTGTTGATGATATTGGAGTAATGGCACAGCGACTGGAAGATGCAGGTGCCAGGCTTGTAGGATCTGTTATGGTTGAAGGATACTCATTTGAGCAATCCCAGGCGCAAAGAGGTGATGTTTTTGTGGGCCTACCATTGGATGAGGACTTTGAACCTGAGAAAACCCAGGGGCGCATTGCGAATTGGGTACTGCAATTACAAAAAGAGTTTAAATAGACAAGAATTAATTGAAAAACGGTGACTTAGGTTGCCGTTTTTTATTTAGCGATAATTCGGAATAATATTTTCAACATAGGAGAATTGGTTCAATGAATAAGAATACACCAATTAGTTACCAAGTAGTAAGTGAGCAAATAGAATTGTCCAGGCTACCAAATGTTGGCCGGGCCTCCATTCGAGAGGTAGTGTGGCTGGTAAATGAGATCGAAAGGATTACCGGCGATAAGTTTATCAGGATGGAAATGGGTGTTCCCGGCCTGGAACCTCCGGAAATTGGAATTGAAGCGGAGATAGCAGCCTTAAGAAGAGGGGTTGCTTCAAAATATCCAATGATTAATGGTGTCCCGGAACTCAAAAGGGAGATAAAGAGATTTGTGAAATTGTTCCTGGATGTTGAAGTTAGTGAAGATGGATGTATTGCCACTGTTGGAGCAATGCAAGGGGCGATGGCCGCATTTATGGTGGCTAATAGATCTGATAGTACCAAGCTTGGCACTTTGTTTATTGATCCAGGGTTTCCTGTTCAAAAGGCGCAGTGCAGGGTTCTTGGGCATGAGTTTGAGAGTTTTGATGTTTACGATTATCGTGGCGATAAACTCGGTCCAAAACTGGAATCATATCTCGAGACTAATAATATTTCAACTATTCTTTATTCTAATCCCAATAACCCATCCTGGATTTGCTTCACTGAGGATGAACTTAAAACTATTGGAGAATTAGCCAAAAAATATGATGCCATCGTAATAGAGGATCTGGCTTATTTTGGAATGGATTTTCGTCATGATTACTCCAAGCCGGGTGAACCTCCTTATCAGCCTTCAATTGCTAAGTATATGGATAATTGGTTGTTGCTAATTTCCGGATCCAAAGCTTTTTCATTTGCCGGCGAAAGGGTTGCTGCTATGGTAATTTCCGACCATTTATATAAAAGATGTTATCCGGATTTAAAGAGATACTACACTTCAGATTATTTTGGGTATTCCATGATTTTTGGGGCATTGTACAGTCTTTCAGCAGGAGTTAACCACTCCTCGCAGTATGGATTGGCGGCTATGCTCAAAGCAGCTAATGATGGTGAGTTTGATTTCGTGGGGAGTGTAAAGGTATATGAGGAGAAAGCAAAGGTTATGAAGAAGCTCTTTTTGGATAATGGTTTTAATATAGTATATGATACAGATATTGATGAACCCATTGCAGATGGATTTTACTTCACTATTTCTTATCCTGGGATGACGGGTGATGACCTGCTAAAGGAGCTTCTGTATTATGGGATTAGTGCTATATCTCTAAATATAACAGGTAGTACACGTACGGAAGGTTTGCGCGCATGTGTGTCTCAGGTTCATGAAAGTCAGTTTACTGTTTTGGAATCGAGGTTAAACCGTTTCAATAAAGATCATGCATAAAATGATTGTTATTGTTTTACTGATGAATAGTCATCCTCTGATAAAAGTCATACAGTAATTTTAAGATTAGCGAACTGATTTGGTTATATTTATAAACTCATAATAACTTTAAATGATATGGCGAAAGTAAGAGGAGCAATAGTTGTAGATACTGAAGGTTGTAAAGGCTGTGAATTATGTACAGTAGCTTGCCCTAAGCAGGTTATAGGGATGTCCAAGGAGGTTAATGGGAAAGGTTATCATTTTGCCTATATGGAAAACCCTGAAGATTGTGTTGGATGTGCTGATTGTGCTATAGTATGTCCTGATGGTGTCATCTCAGTATATAAAGTGAAACTCAATCCACAAAACTAAGGACGAGATAATGAAGGAATTGAAATTATTAAAAGGTAATGAAGCCATAGCGGAAGGGGCAATTAGAGCAGGGGCGGATGCATATTTTGGTTATCCTATTACGCCTCAATCGGAGGTGATGGAATATCTGATGGCTGAAAGGCCGGAAAAACGTACCGGAATGGTCGTTCTGCAGGCTGAAAGTGAAGTAGCTTCGATAAATATGGTTTATGGTGCGGCAGGTACCGGTAAAAAAGTTTTAACCTCATCCTCTAGTCCTGGTATTAGTTTGATGCAGGAGGGGATTTCATATATCGCTGGAGCTGAATTGCCTTGCGTTATTGTGAATGTGGTTAGAGGAGGTCCAGGATTAGGAACCATTCAGCCATCACAAGCAGATTATTTCCAAACAACAAAGGGAGGAGGGCATGGAGATTATCATCTTATAGCTTTGGCTCCTGCGTCCGTTCAGGAAATGTTTGATTTTGTGTCGCTTGGATTCGATCTGGCGTTCAAGTATAGGAATCCTGTTATGATACAGTCAGATGGGCTTATTGGTCAGATGATGGAGAAAGTTGAGCTTAGCGAACAGAAGCCCAGGGCTACTGAATTTGACCAAAGCTGGTGTACTACCGGTAAACCAACGACCAGAGAGCAGAATGTTATTACTTCTCTGGATCTGGTCGCAGCAAGGCAGGAAATTCATAATGAGAAACTTCAGGCTAAGTACAGAGAGATTGAAGAAAAGGAGGTGAGGTTTGAGGAGATTTCGACTGAGGATGCTGAGTATATCTTTGTAGCTTATGGGTCGAGTTCAAGAATTTGCCAAAAAGCAATTCAGCTTGCCCGTGAAAAGGGGCTTAAGGTCGGGCTTTTGAGGCTTATAACTCTTTTCCCTTTCCCAAAAGATGCAGTTAAAAGGTTGGCAGGCCAGGTAAAAGGGATGTTGTGTGTTGAACAAAGCGCCGGTCAAATGA
>CAYXQX010000037.1:0-15576 GCA_964467485.1 uncultured Porphyromonadaceae bacterium
AATGTTAAAGAATTATAAGAAAAGTGAAAATGAAGTGAAGGCGAAAGACGCATTATATGGTATTTCTCTTGGCTCGTTTAAGTTCAGGGGTGTTGGCCCGGCTCTAACCTCTGGTAGAATTTCTGATTTTGCTGTTAACCCGAATAATCATAGTGAGTTCTTTGTTGCCGCAGCAGCGGGTGGCGTATGGAAAACAACCAATGCCGGATTCAGTTTTAAACCTGTTTTTGAAAACGAGGGATCATATTCCATTGGATGTGTTACTATGGATCCCAATAACCCCAATGTGGTATGGGTAGGAACAGGTGAAAATAATAATCAGCGAAGCGTTTCCTATGGCGACGGAGTTTACAAATCCACAGACGGAGGTGCCAGCTGGAAAAATGTTGGACTGAAGGAATCGGAGCATATCGGGATGATTGTTGTTGATCCCAGATGTTCAAATACGGTTTATGTGGCAGCCTATGGCCCTGTCTGGAGTGCAGGCGGTGACAGAGGTGTTTATAAGACCACCGATGGAGGAGAAAATTGGGAAAAGGTGCTGGAGATTAGTGAGCATACAGGAGTAAATGAGATTCATCTCGACCCAAGAAATCCTGATGTTTTATATGCTACTGCCCATCAGCGGAGAAGAAGACAATGGACATATCTTGGTGGTGGCCCCGAATCAGGAATTTATAAATCAACAGATGCAGGAGCAAGCTGGAATAAGATAAATAAAGGTTTACCAGGGGGCGATAAAGGCCGTATTGGTATGGATATCTCACCAGCCAATCCCGAAATAATCTATGCTGTTGTGGAAGGAACGGGTGGAGGATTCTATAAAAGCACCAACCGTGGAGCTTCATGGCAGAAGATGAGTAGCACTACAACATCAGGAAATTATTATCAGGAGGTAGTAGCCGATCCTGTGGATGAAAACAGAGTTTACCTATTGAATACCTATACTCTTGTTTCTGCTGATGGTGGTGCAACGTTTACAAATCGTGGAGAGAGCTGTAAACATATTGATAACCATTGTCTTTGGATCGATCCTCAGAACCCTCTTCATAACATGGAAGGGACAGATGGCGGTGTTTACGAAACTTTCGACAGAGGTAGCACCTGGAGGATGTTTACCAACCTTCCCGTTACTCAATTCTACAAAGTTAGTGTAGATAATGCATCTCCTTTCTATAACATCATGGGAGGAACTCAGGATAACTACTCCATGGTAGGTCCTTCCCAAACTCTCAGCGCCCATGGGATTGTCTCTTCCGACTGGCTTGTAACTGTTACCGGTGATGGATTTGAATCAGTGGTCGATCCTGTTGATGCCAATATCATTTATGCACAATCCCAGAATGGAAACCTTGTTCGCTTTGACAAGAAAAGCGGCGAGTCGAGAATGATACAGCCAAAGGAAAGAAAAGGCGAAAAAAAATATAACTTCAATTGGGATTCACCGGTTCTTGTTAGTCCGCATAATCATAAAACCTTGTATTTTGCTGGCAACAAGGTTTTTAAGTCAACAGACAGAGGCGATTCATGGGAAGTTATAAGTGAAGATCTTGATCAGAATATCGACCGTAACCTCCTCCCGGTTATGGGTAAGGTTTGGCCGATGGATGCAGTTGCTAAAAATGGATCAACATCCAGGTATGGTGCTGTTGTATCTCTGGATGAGTCAAGGTTGCAAGCAGGATTATTATATGCCGGAACAGATGATGGGCAGATTAGTATAAGCGAAGATGATGGTAAGAATTGGCATCAGGTAAATAGCTTTGCCGGTGTTCCTGCAAATACTTATGTGTACGATCTTATTGCCGATAAACATGATGTAAATGTAGTTTATGCAGCCTTCAACAATCATAAAAGTGGTGATTTTACACCTTACGTTTATAAAAGTTCAGACAAAGGAAAAACTTGGGTAAGTATTAGTTCAGACCTTCCTGAAGGTGCTGTTTATGCTCTTGAGCAGGATCATGTTAATCCTGATATCCTCTTTGCCGGAACTGAATATGGAGTTTTTGTAACCCTCGATGGTGGTGAAAAATGGAGAGGAATAAAATCAGGATTACCTACTATCAATGTTCGTGATATGGCCATTCAGGAAAGGGAAAATGATCTCGTTCTTGCAACCTTCGGCCGTGGATTCTATGTGCTGGATAATTATGCCGGTCTTAGGGAAATTAATCCTGATTTAAAAGAAAAAGAGGGTCATATTCTTGCTATCAAAGAAAGCCTGATGTTCAATCGTTGGAGACCTCTTGGAGGACTCGGTAGCAGAACAAAAGGATTTCAGGGAGAAGACTATTTCAGTGCTCCAAATCCGGAATACGGTGTTGTTATCAAGTATTGGGTAAAAGAAGGTGTTACCAGCCTCAAGGCAGAAAGGGAAAAGACAGAAGGTAAGAAGAGAGAAGCCGGTGAAGCAGTTGGATATCCCACTCTTGAGCAGTGGAAGGCAGAGCAGGATGAACTTCCTTCATACCTGATTTTTACTTTCACCGACGAGCAGGGCAATTTCATCAGGGAAAAGCGCAAGTCACTTGGAAAAGGACTTAGCAAGATAAATTGGGATATGCAGTATCCATCCACTTACTCAGTGAGTGCTAGAAATGCATCGGAAACATTAGGATTACCTTCATCAGGAATTGAGGTTGTTCCAGGTACATATAAGGTGAGTATGTCGAAAAATGTTAAGGGTGAAGTAACAGAACTTGCCGGTCCGGTTAGCTTTAAGATCAAGGCATTGAACAACCTTTCTCTGCCAGCTGGCGACCGTTCAAAACTCGTGGCCTTCAAGAAGAAAGCTATTGAGCTTAATGGAGCAGTTGGTGCTGTATCTCAAGCTATTGGCGACATGAGCAAAAAGATCGCTCCTTACAAAGCCGCAACGAAAGTATTCCGCGGTCAGGAAGCTGCTGATCTGCTGACAGAGGTGAGGGATCTCGAAAAGAAAGTCAAGAATTTGCAGCTGATGTTATCCGGCGATCGCACACCAGGTCAGCTCGATCTGGATGGTGATGTATCTCTTCGTCAGAGAGCCGGTGTAGCTATGTACGGCCTGTATGGTAACTTCTCTGATATTCCCGGAAGTGCCAGGCAGCAATACGAAATCGCAGCTGAAGAATTTACTCCACTATATAGCAAAACAAAAGCCCTCATGCTCGAGTTTAACAAGATGGACAAGAAGATGGGTGATATTGGAGCGCCTGTTACTCCGGGACGTTTACCTGATTGGAGGTAATTCGCTAAAGCCAGCAAGTGATCATCAAGACAAAACGTCATTCTGGCGAACGCCAGGACCTAGTGGCGTACTTGCGTAATAACGGAAAATGAGATAAGGGCGTGCTTGCTTTGCAACGGCAGAGCGCCATCAGGTCCCGGATCTCCGCTTCGCTTCGTCCAGGATGACGTTTTCACTTGAGTTAATCTACCAATCTACCTCTTCCGCGGAGGCCCAACATGCACCGGGTGCCCTAAATAAAGCTCCGCAGCTTCCATGATGGTTTCCGAGTCTGTTGGATGAGGATGGATTGTGAGGGCGATGTCGCTGACGCGTGCGGCCATCTCGATGCCTAATACGGCTTCGGAGATTAGATCGCCGGCGTTTTTGCCAACTATGCCTGCTCCCAGTACCCTTTCGGTGCCTTCTTCAATGATGAGCTTGGTAAGACCTGCTGTGTCGCCATTGGCGATAGCTCTGCCTGATGCTGCCCAAGGGAACTTAACAGCCCTGTAGGCGATGCCTTGCTCTTTGCATTCATCTTCTGATAAGCCTGCTGTGGCAATCTCGGGATCGGTGTAAACAACTGCCGGAATAGCTCTGGCATCGAAGGCTGCTTTCTGACCGGCAATAACCTCTGCGGCTATCCTGCCTTCATAGCTGGCTTTGTGCGCGAGTAGCATACCGCCGCTTACGTCACCAATGGCAAAGATATGACTCACATTAGTCCTGCTCTGATCATCGGTTTTTATGAAACCTCTCTCGTCTGTTTCAATACCTGCTTTTTCCAGACCAAGCTTTTCAGTATTGGGCTTCATACCCACTGATAGCAAAACGGCATCGTAATCTCTTTCGAAAGTTTCTCCATCAGATTTTTTGAAGCTGGCTTTTACCTTTGTTTTTGTCTCTTTAAGATCGGTAACGAAGGTCTCAAAAAAGCTTTCCTTGAAAAGTTCTTTATTCTGACGCAGATAAACTGCTGTCAGCTCTTTATCCATCCCGGCCATAATATTTGGAAGAGCTTCAACAAGAGATACTTCTGATCCTAGTCCCTTATAAATAGTGGCTGATTCCATTCCGATATATCCACCACCGATAACCAGTAATTTCTTTGGTATGGAGTTGAGATCCAGGGCGATTTCGGCGTTCATTATCCGATTCGTGTACTCCTTGATGAAAGGAAGTTTAATTGGAACTGCACCTGTGGCAACAATCAGATTTTTGAAGCTGATTTGTTCCGTTCCCTTGTCATGAGTTTTTACCTCCAGGGTATTCTGATCAACAAAATTTGCCCATCCCCGGATGTAATTGATCTTTCGGGCTTTGGTAAGCTGTCCGAGTCCGCCGGTGAGTTGTTTTACCACACCTTCCTTCCAGCTTTTCACCTTTTCCCGGTCGATCTTTGGCTCTTCAAAGCTCAATCCCCACTGATCGGCTTTCATAGCTTCTTCCTTCACCTTGGCCAGATGGAGGAGGGCTTTGGTGGGTATACATCCCCGATGGAGACAAACGCCTCCCGGAAAAACTTCCGGATCGATCAGAGTAACTTTCTTTCCCAGATCGGCTGCCATAAATGCTGCCCGGTATCCCCCGGGACCGGCACCGATCACCACTACTTCGTGTTGTATTGTCTCGCTCATAAAATCAGGATAAAATATTATAACCAGGAATTAAAAGGTTGCTCGAGAACTTCGCAGAACCACCTCAGGAAACGTGCTCCATCGGCACCATCAATCAGACGGTGATCGTAGCTCAGTGAGAGGGGCAGCATATTTCCGGGAACGAATTCGCCATTCCTGTATACTTGCTCCATGGCAGATCTGGAAACTCCCAAAATCGACACCTGGTTAGGATAAACGATTGGTGTAAAGGATGTTCCACCGATTCCGCCAAGGTTGGAGATAGTGAAGTTTCCACCTTGCATCTCTTCGCTGGTGAGCTTACGGTTCCTGGTTTTCTCGGCCAGCTCGCCCATCTCAACAGATAACTCGGTCAGACTCTTCTTGTCTACATCACGTAATATTGGAACTAAAAGGCCATTGGGTGTATCAACAGCTATACCGATATTTACATAGTCTTTGTAAATAACCTTGCGGTTTTTCATATCCACACTGGCATTGAACTTTGGAAATTGCTTAAGGGCCAGAGCAGAAATCTTTAGCAGAATGGCGGTCATGGTAAGCTTACCACCTGCTTTTTCCACTGTGGCTTTCGCCAATTTCCTGAACTTCTCGGCCTCAGTGATATCACACTTGTCGAACTGAACAACCTGAGGTATTGTTTGCCAGGAATTCACAGTACTTTCTGCCGTGATCTGCCTGATACGGCTCATCGGTTCCACTTCAACCGATCCCCATTGTGAGAAATCCGGAACATCAGGATATTCAAGAGCCCCGATAGTTTTGGTTTCCTGAATAGCCTTCTTCGCTGAAGCCTTAACATCCTCATCGGAAATTCTTCCTCCGGGGCCGCTACCTTTTACCTTATTAATATCCAGCCCAAGCTCACGAGCAAACCTTCTCACAGAAGGCGAAGCAGGAACCGAATGCCCAGTCGATGGAGCCGTCTCCACCGGAGCAGCCACAACAGGAGCCGGCTCTGGCACAGTTTCCACCGGAGCAGTCACTACGGTTGCCGGAGTTGAAACAGCTGCAGCAGCCTCAACAGCAACATCTTCTTGAATCTTGGGACTTGTATCTTGAATCTTCTCTTCGGTCTTTGATCCTGAATCTTGAATCTTTTCTTCCGTCTTCTCTTCCGCTTCTTCAGACTCAACAATCATAATAACCTGACCAACCCTGATCTCATCCCCAGCATTAACTTTAATGTCAACAATCTTCCCACCGAAGGGTGAAGGGATATCAGTTGTGGCCTTATCTGTTTCTACCTCAATAATAGACTGATCCTCTTCGATCATATCACCTACGGCAACAAGTACCCTGGCCAGGTATCCTGTTTCCACATTGTCGGCTATCTCTGGTAGTTTAATGTCTTTTCTCATTTCAAATATTCTTTAGCTTATACAGCAGCAGGATTTGCTTTTCCGCCTTTTATCTTTAGTTTTTTCTTTGCTTTTACAAGTAGGTCATCACCAAGTTTGCTTTTTTTGTTCAGCTGAACAAGAGTAGTCCAAACGATATGTTTAGCATCAACCTCAAAATGATCTCTCAGAGATTCTCTTCCCTCACTCAAACCAAAACCATCGGTTCCCAGAACGGCAAAGTCGCCCGGGATAAAATTAGATACAGATAGTGGCAAAGCTTTTACGTAGTCGCTGGCTGCAATAAATGTCCCTTTATTCTCACCTAGCAGGAAGTCAATATGACTGGTCTTTTTCTTATCAGGATTAAGGTTGTTATGTCTTTCAACATCCCTGGCATCATCGTAAAGGGCTTTATAGCTGGTAACACTCCAGATATTCGGACTGATACCATAATCTTTCTCCAGCATATCAGCAGCTAGAATCACTTGGTTCAGTATGGCCCCGCTACCCATAAGGTTCACGTTCAGCACATTATTATCGGAGTGCTTGTATTCGTACATACCCTTGAGGATGTGACTCTTAGTGCATGGAGGTTTGGCTGGCATGTGATATTTTTCATTCATCACGGTGATGTAGTAAATAACATCTTTACCTTCCACATACATTTCTTTAATACCCTCCTCAACAATAATGGAGAGCTCGTATGCAAATGCAGGATCATAGGCTCTTACCGAGGGGTAGGCCATAGCCATCAAGTGACTGTTTCCATCCTGATGTTGAAGTCCTTCACCGGCCAGGGTTGTTCTTCCTGATGTTCCCCCAATCATAAAGCCTTTGGCTCTCATATCGGCTGCTGCCCATATCAGGTCGCCAACACGTTGGAATCCAAACATTGAGTAGAAAATGAAAAATGGAATGTTGTTCACCCCGTGCACAGCATGACTGGTTCCGGCAGCAATGAAGGAAGACATTGATCCCGCTTCATTAATCCCTTCTTCCAGAATGGCACCGTCTTTAGCTTCTTTGTAATACATCAGGCTATCCCTGTCAACCGGCTCATATAATTGTCCTGCGTGGGCATAAATTCCAACCTGACGAAAGAGCGCATCCATCCCAAAGGTTCTGGATTCATCAGGAACAATTGGAACAACAAGTTTGCCTATGTTTTTATCTTTCAGCAATTTTGATAGTAGCTGAACCATCACCATGGTTGTAGCAACTTCCTTGTCGCCTGAATCTTTTGAATAATCTTCAAAAATTTTATGATCAGGCATATTGAAGCGGATCTTCTCAGAGATACGTTTTGGAAGGAAGCCGCCAAGTTTTTCTCTCCTTTCGAGCAGATATTTTATTTCCTCACTATCAGGATCTGGCTTATAGAAGGGAGCCTTGCCGATATCCTCATCTGAGATAGGGATACCGAACCGACTACGGAAATGTTTTAATTCATCCTCGTTGAGTTTCTTCTGGGAATGGGTAATATTTCTCCCTTCACCTGCTTCTCCAAGACCATAACCTTTTACAGTAGCCGCAAGAATAACAGTTGGTGCTCCCTTATGATCAACTGCAGCTTTAAAAGCATTGTAAATCTTTTGTGGATCATGGCCTCCACGACTTAATTTCTTTAACTGTTCATCAGAATAATGCTCAACCATTTTTGCTGTTTGCTCATACTTCCCAAAGAAATCTTCCCTGATAAACTCACCTGTTGAAATTGTGTAGCGCTGACGATGTCCGTCAACAATCTCGCCATGCCTTTTGGCTAGCATTCCATCCGTGTCTTTTTCAAATAAAGGATCCCAATCCTGACCGTGCAATACCTTAATAACGTTCCAGCCTGCCCCATTGAAGGCAGATTCCAGTTCCTGCACAATTGAACTGTTTCCTCTAACCGGTCCATCCAGGCGCTGTAGGTTGCAATTGACTACAAAAATCAGGTTATCAAGATTTTCTCTTGATGCTAATGTTAATGCTCCCAATGATTCGGGCTCGTCCATCTCACCGTCGCCCAGGAAGGCCCATACTTTTCTGTCGGTTTGTGGAATCAGACCCTTATCCTTGAGGTATTCATTGAAGCGGGCCTGGTAGATCGCCATGATAGGACCTAGTCCCATTGAAACAGTTGGGAACTGCCAGTAATCCGACATCGAACGTGGGTGAGGATAGGATGATAAACCACCGCCCGGCTTTAATTCCCTGCGGAAATTTTCAAGATCCTGCTCACTTAGCCTTCCCTCAACAAAAGATCTGGCATAAATGCCCGGGGCACCATGGCCCTGGAAATATACCAAATCCTGCGGCTGGCCATTTTCACCTCCGCGAAAGAAGTGGTTGAATCCAACCTCGTAAAGTGAAGCACTTGATGCAAAAGTGGAGATGTGTCCACCTATTCCATCTTCCTCTTTATTCGCTCTAACAACCATTGCCATAGCATTCCAGCGAATTATGCTTTTTATTTTTCTTTCAAGCTCCCTGCTTCCGGGATAAGGTGATTCCTTGCTTGCAGGAATTGTATTGAAGTAAGGTGTATTTCCCTGATATGTAAAATCTACACCTTTAATTTGTGATCTGGTTTGAAGAAGAAAGAGTATCTCTTTTGCGCGCTCAGGTCCTTCATTTTCAATTATATAATCCAGCGATTCAATCCATTCCTGATTTTCTACTTCGTGGATCTTTGATAGTTCTTGGCTGCTCATAATTTTTTAACAGTTTTTTACAATTTGGTACGCATATGATATACACATAGAACACAATAAGGTTTATGCTTTTACATAAAGTTGAACAAATAGGCATAGTCATACTAAATTGAGTTATTTTTGGTTTGAGAACTGAATATTCGTGATGGCCAAAAAAAAGACCAAATCAAAAGTTAGCAAAAAGAAGAATAAGCCTTCGAAAAAGAAGCGCATCCTTGTGTTCGTGCTGAAACTGAGTCTGGTATTGGGTATTCTTCTCAGCGCATTTATTTTTGCTGTTTACCTGGGTATTTTTGGTCGTATTCCTGAAAAGGATGCCTTGAGCCGTATCCGCAACAATTCTGCTACCCTGGTTTATTCCCACGATGATAAATTAATCGGGAAATATTTTTTGCATAACCGGATGACGATCGACCGGGAAAATGTATCCCAGCATGTAAAAAATGCTCTCATAGCAACTGAAGACAGCCGGTTTTTCAAGCACAAGGGATTGGACTTTGTTAGTCTGGGACGTGTTTTTGTAAGAAGTATCCTGATGGGTAACCGTTCGCAGGGAGGTGGAAGCACGATAAGTCAGCAGCTGGCCAGGAACTTATATCCCCGGATTGATTTCGGGAAATTTACTATGCCGATAAACAAGGTGCGAGAGATATTTATATCCTCACGACTCGAGAAAGTTTACTCCAAAGAGGAGATATTGGCTTTATATCTAAACACCGTTCCCTTCAGCGATAACCTCTATGGTATTGAGGTCGCTTCACAGCAATTTTTCGGGAAACCGTCTTTGAGTCTTAACCCGGCTGAAGCAGCTTGTCTTGTGGGTACTTTGGCTGCCAATACAGCGTATAATCCAAGAATCAATCCGGAGAGATCAACTTTAAGGCGAAATATTGTTCTGGGCCGCATGGAGGATCAGGGATTTATTAGCGCTGAGGAATTGGAATCCTATAAAGCTCAGCCTATTCAACTAAGATATTCAAAGCTGGATTATAATAACGGCCCTGCGCCATATTTCATGGAATATATCAGGCCAAAAGTTCAGCAGATCCTCGATGAAAACTACCCAAATGAGTACAATATTTACACTGATGGTCTGAGAGTAACTACCTCTCTGGATTCCACCCTGCAGGAATATGCGAATCGGGCTGTGGATTTACATTTATTGCAGTTACAAAAGGAATTTGAAGCCCATTGGTCGGCCAGGAATCCATGGGATGGTGGTAGTGATATTCTTTGGACAGCTATAACATCTTCATCAAGATACAAGGGTTTGATTGACAGTGGGAAGAACTCTGAGGAAGCAGTGGAGGCAATGCGTAAGAGCGTAGAGACCAGCGTATTCGATTGGGCCAGTGGAAAAGGACAGTCGAAGACTATTTCTCCCCTGGACTCCATCAAGCAAAACCTCAAAATGCTGCAGACCGGATTTCTGGCGATTGATCCCACTGACGGACATATTCTTGCCTGGGTGGGTGGTCGTAATTTCGAGTATTTCAAGTATGATCATGTTACCTCCAGGAGGCAGGTAGGTTCAACATTCAAACCAATCCTTTACTCAACAGTTTTAAAATCAGGAATTGAACCCTGCGAATATATTTCCAATGAGGTAAGAGTTTATCCTGATTTTCAAGACTGGGCTCCTGAGAACTCAGATGGTAAACATGAGGGTTTTTATTCTGTAAAAGGGGCATTAGCCAATTCGGTAAATACTGTTTCTTCCTTCCTTATTAGTGAAATAGGTATCAAGCCTGTCATTGATCAGGCCAGATTGATGGGAGTACAATCTGACATCCCGGAGGTGCCATCAATTGCTCTTGGTTCGGTAGATCTGAGTCTTTATGAGATGATCAGAGCTTATTCATCTTTTGCCCGTCTGGGCCAGCCTGTGGAGCCAATGACAGTGTTACGAATAGAAAATTGGAAAGAGGAGGTGTTGTGGACAACACCGGAGGCCGAACCAATGGATTCTGCGCTTGACTATGGTACTGCCCGGATTATGGCAGAGATGATGAAGGGGGTTGTCGAGAGGGGAACGGGAAGATCCTTGAGATGGAAGTATGGGCTCGCAAGTGAAATTGCCGGGAAAACAGGAACCACTCAGGACAATGCCGACGGTTGGTTCATGGGATATAATCCCGGTATCGTTGCCGGGGCCTGGGTTGGCGCAGATAATCCGGGTATTCATTTTCGAACGACTGCTCTTGGCTCGGGTGCCCACACTGGCCTACCCATTTTTGCCCGCTTCATGCAGGAGATAGAAGAAGACAGGAATTTTGAGTTTATCAGCTCAGCCCATTTTCCTGAATTGTCTCCCGAACTGGCCAAGCGACTTGCCTGTCAGGATTATGTCCTGGATGATCCAAATATGACAATCATTGAAAAAATTATGGACGTATTTGCCAGGCCAGATTCCATAAAGGAGAAGAAAATCAGGAAACCTGATGTTCGTGAGAAAGAGGAAGCGAAAAAAGAAGGTTTCTTCAAGCGCCTAGGCAAAAGGCTACGGAAAAAGAAGTAGAGACGCGAGGCCTCGCGTCTCAAAAACCGCAATCGCACAGACCATCGGTTCTCGCCGGTTAATTCTGAACTCGGCTGACGCCTCGTTCGTTAATTCTGCTCCCTTTGGTTGCTGTGATTTAGATGATTTTAATTGCCGCTTAATTCACAATCTGGCTTTTAACTCGTTTATAAATCAGGAAGTAATTCATAACATTATGCGATGCTAATCGAAAATAAGTATATTATATTTCGTATTCAAACGAATATCACTATATTTGAGCATGATTAGTAGAATTATTCAGAAGAATATTATGGAGTTGGTTCCTTCGGGCAAGGCAATAATTATTCTGGGATCCCGGCAGGTTGGAAAAACCACATTACTGAACGAACTCACAAGAGACAAACAGGATAAACTTGTGTTAAATGGAGACGAACCTGACATCAGAGAGATGTTGTCAAATATTAATTCAGAGCGATTGATCAGCCTTTTCGCCGGGAAATCCCTGGTTATAATTGATGAAGCCCAAATGATTCCTGATATTGGTTTAACCCTCAAACTAATAACAGACAGAATACCAGATATCCAACTTTTAGTTTCCGGATCGTCCTCTCTGGAACTGGCAAACTCTATTAATGAACCTTTAACAGGCAGAAAATTTGAATTTAAATTACACCCTGTTTCGCTGGGGGAAATGATCAATCATACTGGACTCCTGAATGAAAAAAGAGTTATTAAACATCGCCTAATATTTGGCTATTACCCTGAAGTAGTGACAAACCCAGGTAAAGAAATTAAGCTATTAAAAGAATTAGCCTCCAGTTATCTTTACAAAGACATCCTATCTTTTGGACTGATCAAGAAGCCTGTAGTACTTGACAAACTACTTAGAGCCCTGGCTTTGCAAATTGGAAGTGAGGTTTCCTACAATGAGTTGGCTCAGATCGTTGGTGTTGATAAGGAAACTGTGGAAAGATATATAGATCTTCTGGAAAAAGCATTTATTATTTACCGGTTAAATGCCATGAGCAGGAATGTGAGAAACGAAATAAAAAAAGGAAAGAAAGTGTATTTCTGGGATAATGGTATCAGAAATTCAATTATTGGGAACTTCCTACCTTGGGAAAAAAGAACAGATCAGGGGCAATTGTGGGAAAATTATATAATTACAGAAAGAATGAAGCATTTATCCTATAGTGATTTCTATGGAAATGTTTACTTCTGGAGAACCAGTCAGCAGCAAGAAATTGACCTGATTGAGGAAAAAGATGGCACTTTTAGAGTATTCGAATTCAAAGTAAGTCCCAGGAAAACCTCTAAAATCCCTCTTACCTTCTCAAAAGCATATCCTGTTGAATCCTTTAGAACAATTCATTTGGAGAACGTCGAGGAAATATTGGAATAGAATTAACACTATCAAGGTTTATGATTTGTCCCCCTAATAGATCAACATTTTCAACATTACTTGAACATGCAACGGAAATAAGCGCGAATATTGCCAAAGAGATATATTTCATTGTAAATCCTTTGTTAAGCTAAACCTAACCAGAACAGGATCTCCAATTGAATTATACGATGTTCCGTAAATTTCTTTTTCATCTGATGATACAGAGATTGTATATATAAACCTGTCCAGGACGTATCTATCAATCGGATTCCCATTCCAATCAAACTTGAAAACTTCAACAGGAGGCCATTCAATCTCTGGGTTGTGTAAATCCTTCGGGCCCCTATAAATTAAGTAAACGAAGTCCTTGGTGGAATAGCACGGGTAATACCCACCATCCTCTGTTCCAGGCATAAAGCTAATCTGATTGGAGAATCTGAGGAAAACCTGTGGGTCAAAGAAATCAGGCCCCTTAATCGTTTGAATATGCTGCAGCTCTTTATTATAAATGTCAATCACATCTTTATGTCCATCAGCAATAAAGATTCTATCTCTATCTCGAGAAACTAATACATAAGCACTTGAAACATTTGGTGTGAAATACTTGAAGTTCTCTATATGTAATTTCTCTGATCTTATATCAAACAAAAATATTTGATCATTTTGATTTGAATACTGCTTATTATCTAGAAAGAAGGAATTATAAAAGACATAGCTTCCATTTGTGAGTGGTGAAAAATTCATCATTCCATCAGGCAATTTAAATTGACTTGGACTATAATCGTCTTTGAAATTGAGAAGACTGTCAAGATTAAAAATTGAAACTTTTTGAGACACTACATCAACAATATGAAAATATTCTTTATTGGTATAATCATATGTGTTTGACAAATATTTAGCTGATAGAAACTCTCCTGGTCCTTTTCCTCTCATGGCAAACTCCACGAGAAGGTCTTTCGTTTTTAGATTATAAATACCAAAATAGTACGGATAAGCTTTGCTATTCTCCGCGATAATTAATGAGTCACAAATCAAATTGAAACGTCGTATGTACTTTGTTGTGTCCATTGATATATCTTCTCCATATAATAAGATAGAACTAGCAAAACTGTCTCTACTCAGAATCGACATTTCAATATTTGGCCTTGAACCATTGCAGGATACGAACAATAGGATAAGCACAAGAAATGTTAACCATTTCATAATAATTCGATTAGTTAAAAAATGAATTCACAGCATAGAGTATTTTCAATTGGATTATCTAAATCGAAACAGGAAGTTTTCATTAATAGGATTTAAAACGTTACTAGCAAATGCAATGGATTTCTTTTATAAGATGGAAGCATATTATGCACCTTTAATTCAACTAAACAGAGCTATTTTAATGTCAATAACTGTAGTACTGGATTGTCATTCTCATTGAGATTTTTGGCCAATTCAATAAAATCATTTCTCTTTTGAGGATGAGAGAAAGAAAGGTTTTCATTCAATGATTGTTTATACAATTCAATTATGTCCATCGCCATGAAAGACTTAACCAGTGTATTCCCATTATTAACTTTATACTGATATATCTTTTGAATTCCTGGGCCTCCATCAATGTCATTACCGATGCCAGGGTTAATTCCATCCTCTATGTCACCGTTATAAATGAAAGCATCTATTTCAAAATCATATACGGCTAAAAGCATTTGACTGTGATACTGGTATTGAAACAACAAATAACGATCTGTAATGGCTTTCCAATATTGAAAAATAAAATTACTCTTAATAGGTTGATTAATCAAAGAACCAACCTTTGTATTAAGTGGATATTTGAATTTACCGTAGTTGACAATATAAACAGGTTTAGGTTTGTTGTTGTTTTTGATAAGAAATAATGTGTCATTCCATGCGGAAGTAAATAGTAAAAAATTCCCTTCCGGTTTAAAGCTGGCATAATCAAAACCAAAAGGGTATAAGCTAGATCCCTTCAGTTCACTCATAATTAAAAATGGATAGACTAATTTACCTTTCTTATTCACTTGATATAGCTGATAATTAATTGGAGGCAATATCTGATTTACAACTATTAAATCATTTCCAAATTTCTCTATTTGCCAAGAATGCCCATTATCTGGTAATTTTATGGATTGCTTATAATTGCCAGAAAATGAATACTCATATATCAACTTTGTTGATGAATCAAGAATATAAACTGACTGAGTATCCTCGTTTATTGTTAGATCTCTTGGTTTTATATATTCCCCAGGCCCGTTGCCCCTATTACCAATCTTTTTGTAAAATGAACCATCCATCATGAAACAATAGACTATACTCCTAGATATTAAGAAAATTCTGTCCGAAGAAACCTTTAAAACATCAATATCCCCAATCAAACAATCCTGTTTGGTCTGTAAAGAGATATACTTAACGTCCTTGACCATTTGACTTAGTTTTAAGTCTTTTTTTACGTTTACTATTGAAGAGAAGTTAATAATATCAGGTCTATCATTCTGTTTATGTTTTACCTGATTATAACAGTATTCAGGAAATGTAAAACATAAACAGAAAATAAGAAGACTATAAAGGGTATGTTTATATATCATATTATTTATTCTTAATACATCTTACTGATAAGAAATTGGCAAAACCTGAATATCCAGGATATATTCGATCCTCTCCTTTTAATAAAGCTATATTCCAATGACTCATCGCAGGTGGTGAAGGTCTTAAAGGGGTGGATGACCAGAAATATGTTATTGAACCCCGTCCCTCAAATACCCAGGTATTGCCAGGTCCAAATACCGGATCATAGACCAT